>JAAYMG010000389.1 GCA_012521525.1 Clostridiales bacterium
AGGGTCACCCAGGAAGGGACCGTGCTGTTTGCGGCGGAAATCGTCCTCAACAACCCGGGGGCACTTACCGCGGGGATGCAGGCAGTTGCGGAACTGAACGCATCCGACGGCTCCCTGATAACTCCCGCCGAATCCGGGACGCTGGAATATTACCGCATGGAGAAGATCACGTCGGGCGCATCCGGCAAGGTAGTTTTCACCGACATGATAGAGTATTACGACTATAAGGCCGGCCATTTGCTTTGCAAACTTGAGGGCATTTCATATGACGAGCAGATCGGGGCCATCATGGAACAGCTCAACATGAAGAGGGAAGAAATCGAAACCCTTGAAGCACAGCTTGAAACATTCAACGCGAGGGCGCCGATAAGCGGTACCGTAATGAGTGTTCCGGTCCATGTAGGGCAGATCCTCAATCCCGGAGAAACGGTCCTCACGATTTCGGATACTTCGTCTATGACTGTTGAAATAAATATAGACGAGAGAAACATAAACAGCATATCGGTGGGCATGTTTGCGGAGCTGAGGCAGGATACGGCCGAAGGGTCGAGGTTCTTCTTCGGAACGGTCAAGTCGGTCTCACTTGAAGGAAATTACGATTTCGGATACGCTTACTTCCCGGCCATCATATCCGTCGAGGGAGGAGAAGGCCTTTTCCCGGGAAGCAGCATCTATTACAATATAGTCGTCTCCTCAAAGGAGGACTGCCTGCTGGTTCCTATACAGGCTGTCAAGTATACTGAAAACGGCACATGCGTTTTTGTGAAAGCCGAAGAGCGGCCTGAAAACGCCATCGATCTTCCGGAAGGCATCGTGCCCGAGGGCTATTACGCTGTCCCGGTTGTCACCGGCCTGGGAGACACGAGCGTGATCGAGATCGTCGAAGGGATCGGTGAAGGAGTCGAAGTGTTCCTGCAACCCGGAATTAAGCAGGATATGCCGGGCGATATATATTACTGATGAGCACTCGGACCGTTGAGACGTTGCGGCTGATGCGCTGAGTAAAGGGGCATTATATGGAGAATCTGATATATCTCAACGATGTATACAAGATATACGGCGAAGGGCTGGCAAGCGAAGTCGTGGCGCTTAACGGCGTCAGCCTGACTATCGACAGCGGCGAGTTCGTTGCGATAGTAGGGTCATCGGGATCGGGTAAAACAACGATGATGAACATACTGGGATGCCTGGATGTTCCCACATACGGGGACTACATCCTGAACGGAGAGCTTGTCAGCGAACTGAGCGACAGTGAACTTAGCCGGATAAGAAACCGTGAAATCGGGTTTATTTTTCAGGGGTTCAACCTTATACCCGAGCTGACGGCGATCGAGAACGTGGAACTCCCCCTGATATACGCCGGGGTCCGGCACAACAGGCGGGAGATCGCAATGGAGGCGCTGAGGCGCGTGGGACTTGAAGAAAGGGCGCGGCACAAGCCTTCCGAGATGTCCGGAGGCCAGCAGCAGCGTGTCGCGATAGCCCGGGCAATAACTACAAAGCCCCCCATAATCCTGGCGGACGAACCGACCGGAAATCTTGACTCGAAAAACGGTGACCAGGTGATCAACATTCTGAGGGGGCTCCACAGCGAAGGATCAACGGTGGTCCTTATCACTCATGACAACTCCATTGCCCGCCGCGCCGACCGCATCATAAGGCTGCTTGACGGGAAGATAATACATGACAGCAAATTCGATAAGGGTGACCCTTTCAGTGAGGAGGTGCTCCATGAACCTGCGGCAGGCATTTAAGATGGGATTCCAATCGATACTGGGCAAGAAGGGGCGCTCCTTTCTGACCATGCTCGGGATCATAATAGGTTCCGCGGCGGTCATAGTGCTCGTCTCCATAGTCCAGGGCCAGCAAAGGGCCATGATGGAGCAGTTTGAAAAGATGGGCACCAACAAGATAAATATTTACGACTATTCCTGGGGGCAAACCGACATTTCGCAGGATCTGTACGATTTCTGCCTGACTCTGGACCCCGAACTCATGGTCGGTTTTACACCGAACTACAACACCTGGACTCAGCTTCGGTATAAGGACAAGGTATCGGATATAAATGTCTACATGGGATCCGAAATGTTTTCCCTGTGCGCAAGCTATGAGCTCTCCTCGGGCAGGGACATTTCATACATGGACGTGCAGAAATATAACAAGGTCTGCGTTATAGGAGCGAAGGTCCAAAACGACCTGTTCAACTACGAGAACCCGATAGGCAAGAAGATCCTTGTCAACGGAGAAGAGTTTACGGTCATCGGTACATATGCTTCCAAAGGAATGAACCAGATGTATGACGGCGATTGGTACGATAACTTCATAGTCGTTCCGTATACGCTGACTACACGGATTATAAAATCAAATTACAAGATGTCGAACTACATCGTTAAGGCTTCTTCGGCCTCGGCCACCGAGGAGTTGATTAAGCAGATAGACCAGTGGATGATGGCCAGGGTAGGGCAATATAACTACCACGTATATTCGGAAAATACTTATATGGAGTGGCAAAACGAGAGTTTCAAGCAGACCGGACTGCTGCTTGGCGGTATTGCGGGGATATCACTGATCGTCGGCGGTATAGGCATCATGAACATAATGCTTGTCACCGTTACAGAACGCACGCGTGAAATAGGGATCCGCAAAGCCATAGGAGCTCCGAGAAGGTCGATAATTACCCAGTTCCTGATTGAGGCAAGTACCCTCTCGGCTACGGGAGGGATATTCGGGATCCTGCTCGGCGCAGGACTGACAGTCATATTCGGAAAACTGTATTTCAACGCGATATATACTCCGACACCGCTTATAGTTTTTATCGCATTCTTCGTATCCATAGCCTTCGGTATAGGATTTGGCGTCTATCCGGCGATCCGGGCTTCCAGATTGCAGCCGGTCGAAGCACTCCGCGTCGAATAGCGGATGGCGCCAAGAAAGGAGCAAAAAATGAAAAAGGCGATTTCCTTACTGATTTGTTTGACGCTCGTGTTATCATTGTCAGGGATCACATCGGCATCCGCACTTTCGGATGTGCCGAAAGCTTTGGAGGTACCGGTCGATGTGCTGCAGATGCTCGACGTGATCTCCGGATTTCCGGACGGCACGTTCAGGCCCGGTGAAAAGCTCACAAGGGCACAGTTCTGCAAAATGGCCGTAATACTGCTCGGCAAAGAAGCCGAGATCCCGCTGTACAAGAACTTCACGATATTTATGGACGTCAAGGCATCCCACTGGGCGGTGGGTGAAGTAAATCTCGCTGCAAGATCGCTGAAGCTGCTGGCCGGTTTTCCCGACGGCACGTTCAGGCCTGAAAACCCTGTTACATATGCACAGGCAGTTACGATCCTCATGCGTGCTCTGGGATATACCGATGCCGATGTGGGTTTGAGCTGGCCTTCGGGTTACATGAACAAGGCCAAAGCAATAGGGCTGACGGCAAACCTCCCCGAGATGGATGCGGACAGTGCGATCACCCGAGGCAACGGCGCGGTCCTGTTCTATAACACATTGCTTGCCTCAAAGAAAGACGGCGGCAGTTTTATCAACGATATAGGACAGGTTGAGAAGGATGCCATCATTCTGGACAATAATGCCACGGCAGCAGACGGAACAGGCGGAGCGGTACTGGTTGCCGGCAGGGCAAATCCGATCAAATCGAGAAAGCCGATGCCCGACAGCTTTCGCGGTATGCGCGGAACGCTTGTCCTGGACGGGTCGGGATGGATAAAAACGTTCCTGCCCGGCGACGGGATCCGAAAGTCCATTGTCCTGAAGGAATCCTCATATCCGTATCTCACGTCATCTGCGGGCGAGAGGTACAGGCTTGACGCAAATACTCCTTTCTATATCGGAAATGAAAGGAAATCGTACCTGGAAATCAGCTATGATCTGACACCGGGAACGGTCGTTGATATATACTACACGAGTTCCGGATCTGTGGATTATGTTATCGCCGAAACAACTTCCTCGTCCTCATCGACTGCGGTCGTATTGACGGATGTCCCGTCTTACAACGGTTTGCTAAATATGTTTGGGGCTTCCTCCGGAGCACTGATATATAAAAACGGGACTCTTTCAACGGCTGGCGACCTGAGTAAATATGACGTCGTCGTCTACAATAAGGGAGCCAACATTTTTACCGTCAATGACTTCAAACTGAGCGGCATCTATGAAAACGCGTATCCGAACACTTCTGTTCCATCCAGAGTAACGATCCTGGGAACTGAATTTGAAGTTGATGAAGTTGCGATCGAGAGCCTTTCAAAGTTCA
>JAAYMG010000390.1 GCA_012521525.1 Clostridiales bacterium
CTATTATGGTATTGCTCAATGCAGTCAGCATTGCCAGTTCAAGGCATTGGTAAGCAAAGTCCCTGACCTCTTTCACTCCGTCAAAACTTCTGGTCGGCTCTATGTAATCCGCAAGGTATATTATCATCTCCAGCTTTGACATTCCTGCTCTGCCGGTAGTGTGGTACCTGATAGCGGACTCTATTTCACCGTCCACGCCAAAGTTTTCACGCGCAAACTCAGCGCCGGTTATCGCATGCAGAGGTCCGAAAGCTAAAGTATCCGCTGTTCGGGGTATTATACCATACTTTTCAAACAGTTTCAATTGTTCCTCGCGGCCAAGCGACTTCGTCACGTCATGGAGGAGCGCCGCGACTGCCGCTTTGGCAGGATCCTCTCCCCAGCGGTTCGAAAGGCGGACCGCCTCGATGATGCATCCGTCTACATGCGCCCTGCGCCCGGGATCGACATAGGAAATCGCTTTCCGGTAAAGATCTGTTTGCCTGAACTGATCCAATAAATTCGGATCACTCAAATCTATATGTTCAGGAAAAGGCTTTACGTCCGAACCCCCTGTCCGACCGTCACTCCCTTTGCATCCATAAAGCCTGTTTTCACGGATATATTCCATTACCTTATCCGGAATCAGGTCCGTATTTCCGTTCGACATGATCGCCTTTCTCACTTCGGTCGACGAAACTTCGACCTCCCGGTTTTCAAGGACGATGCAATCGGCGCCGAACTTACCTGCCAGAAAATCCCTGTGTTCCAGCAGTTCAGCCAGCTGCCCTCTCTGTCTGCAGAGTGCGCAAATCGTGCAGGTCCTGAATATTTCATCAGGCCTGTACCAGTCCTGGATGGTCAGGAACATGTCTGCGCCCACGATCAGGAAAATTTCCGCCAGCGGGTAGATCCTCCTGATTTCCTTAAGCGTATCGGCGGTGTAGCTTCGGCCGCTCCTCCGAAGCTCTATGTCCAGCACTTCAACATTCTCCATGCCTTCAAATGCAAGCTCTGTCATCCTGTACCTGTGGGCAGATGAAGGCGAACCTTTTGCAAGGTCCTTATGGGGA
Source organism: Clostridiales bacterium (assembly GCA_012521525.1). GTDB lineage: Bacteria > Bacillota > Clostridia > Oscillospirales > JAAYOS01 > JAAYOS01. The sequence goes on from JAAYMG010000390.1 coordinate 1,053, forward strand.
GGGAGCGATGTCGGAATGACCAGCAGCATGTCCAGCTTCAGACTTCTGAAAGCGTACTGCGCTGCTGCAACATGCCCGTTATGCGGCGGGTTGAACGAACCTCCGAACAATCCTATACGCTTTTTTTCTGTGTCCATGTTTTTCAAGCCTTCCGGTTATAAACAGTCGATGGATATCAATATATGATCGAAGCGTATAAACCGCTCCGTCAGCTTTCCGAATCAAAAAAACCTAATTCAGCAAGGGATTCTCAGGGTCAGGCCTGTAAAGAACAAATCGGCTGCCGATGACCTGGACCGTCTCGCTCCCGGTCAGCTCCGCCAGTTCTTCGCCGGCTTCCCTCGCGGTCATAAAAGCGGTCTCAAGTACCCTTCCCTTGATGAGCTGCCGGGCTTTAAGCGCGTCGTCGGCCTGTTTTACGATGTTTTCGGTTATCCCGCCCTTGCCTATGATCACGATCGTATCGATTTTGTTCGCCATGGCTCGCAGCTTTGCTCGATCTTTAGATGACAGCATCATTCAGTCTCCCTTTCAGTTTTTCGACCATCAGCCGGATCGCCTTTGCCCTGTGCGATATGCTGTTTTTGAGCTCCGGGGGCATCTCTGCAAAGGTCTGGCTGTACTCCGGCACGTAAAATATGGGGTCATATCCGAATCCGCCTTCACCGCGGCATTCATTTATTATTATCCCCTCGCATGTGCCTTTAGTAACTATTTTCTCTCCGTTGCTCAGAACACATGCGATCGCACAGACAAAGCGGGCTGTCCGCTTTTCTTCAGGCACACCCTGCAGTTTTTCCAAAACCGTTTTCTTGCGCTTTCCCGGTTCGGCGTATCGGGCGGAATATATCCCGGGCTCACCGTTCAGTGCGTCTATCTCAAGTCCGGAGTCATCCCCTATCGCCGAAAGCCCGGTTTTGCGCATAACCGTCTCAGCCTTGATGAGTGCATTTTCCTCGAAAGTTTTGCCGCTTTCGATGATTTCTTCGTTAAAGCCCGCTTCGTCAAGGCTTATAACTTCTATGCCCAGATTTGAAAGTATGGAGACCAGTTCGGCGAGCTTGCCTTTGTTATTCGTAGCAGCTACCATTTTCATATAATTTTCTTCCCTAAAGCTGAGAGTGGACTCATCCAAGCAGTGCGCGTACGAACTCCCGCGCATTGAACGGCATCAGGTCATCTATCCCTTCTCCGACTCCAACATAGCGGACCGGAATACCAAG
>JAAYMG010000391.1 GCA_012521525.1 Clostridiales bacterium
CTCCAGGTCCACGTCAGAAAACAGCAGCCGCTCTCCGAACGATTTTTTCAACCGCTTCACGGACAGGACGTCATCGCCCGACCTGATCGTTTGCTGGAACCTTGCTTTCAGGTTCCTGTTCTCACGTACGACGACCGGCATTTCGCTTTTTATCCGCTCTATCCTCTTTTCCATTGCAAAAGCCCGCCTGTGGAGTTTCTCCATGTCCATGCTGTGGAGGCGACGGGCGGTTTCCTCAAGCTGCGCGATCTTGCGCTCGTCCTGACGTATCTTTGCCAGGGCTGTTTTCAGTGCATGCTCCTTCTGCGCGACATATGCGGAGTAATTGCCCTCATATACTTTAGCTGTAAGGTTTTCGATCTCGATTATCCTGTTGACGGTCTGGTCAAGAAAATAACGGTCATGGGAGACAATCAAAACCGTTCCCTTATATGATTTGAGATACTCTTCAAGCCACTCTACCGACTGGAAATCCAAATGGTTTGTCGGTTCGTCCAGGAGCATCAGATCGACCTGCATAAGTATCATCCTGGCAAGGTTGATGCGCGTCCTCTCTCCGCCGCTCAGATGATTGAAAAGAGTCGAGAGCATGTCCCGTCCTATTTTCAGGCCGTTACATACCCGGTTCAGTTCCACGTCGACCGTGTATCCTCCAAGAGCTTCAAATGCGGAAGATACTTCACCATACTCTTTCACAGCGCTACGGTCACCTGCGGCCATCCTTTTTTCCAGTTCGTCCATTCGCCGCTTCAGCTCCTCCGTCCTGTAAAACGAGGTTCGAAGGACGTCTTCCACAGTCATGCCGGCGGGGTAATTCGGGATCTGGTCCAGAACTCCCATCATGACTCCGGCGGCAACATGGACCATTCCTTCATCACACTCATATCTGCCGGATATGAGCTTGAGAAGCGTCGTTTTTCCGCTTCCGTTCCTTCCGACTATCCCTACGCGCTGTCCCGGATGTATGTCAAAAGATACGTTTTGCAATATGACGATATCATTGAACTCTTTTTTGGCATTTACAACTGATATGACAGACATCTGCTTTTCCCTTCAACAACTGTTGATAAAATGACATCGATTTCTGCAGCAAGCTCCAACACCTGATCTGCAGTATATTACCGTTCATGCTTTATAATTATACTTTCAGCGTTATTATTTTGCAACTTTATTGATCAGTATCGCTCGACTGTGTTTCGTTTTATAATAAATAATTTTGCGAATATTTGATTTTTGCTCTTGATATTAGCCGATAATTATCAGATAATTTATTATAACAAATTTATGAGAGAGGAATGGTTATGATGAATATTTCAGATATCAGGAAATCTATATCAGAGGGCAGAACATCCCTGGGGATTGAGTTTGGTTCTACCAGGATAAAGGCTGTACTTATCGGAGAAGACCATTCACCTATCGCATCCGGTGAACATGCATGGGAAAACAGGTTTGAAGACGGTATTTGGACTTACAGCCTTGAAGATGTACATAACGGCCTCCAAAGCTGCTATCGCGCGCTCAGCGAAGATGTCAGTCAAAAGTACGGGATGACGATAACCAGGATCGGTTCCATCGGAGTATCCGCCATGATGCACGGTTACCTGGTTTTTGACGAACATGATGATCTCCTGGTACCTTTCCGCACCTGGAGAAATACCATGACGGAGCAAGCCGCATCTGAACTGACACGGTTGTTCGGTTTCAACATCCCGCAAAGGTGGAGTATTGCGCACCTTTATCAGGCAATACTTAACGGCGAAGATCATGTGGGAAAAATATCATTCCTTACTACTTTAGCCGGATATGTTCACTGGAAGCTTACAGGAAGAAAAGTAGTCGGCATCGGAGACGCATCCGGGATAATCCCGGTAGACAGCGGCACCAATCAATACAATACCGAAATGATCGAAAAGTTTGACGACCTTATTTCACACAAGGGTTATCCGTGGAAGTTGAGAGATATACTTCCCGAAGTGCTTATGGCAGGAGAAAATGCGGGCGAACTGACTGCCGAAGGCGCCAGGCTCCTTGACCCTTCAGGGAGTCTTCAGGCAGGGGTCCCTCTGTGCCCTCCCGAAGGCGACGCGGGCACCGGTATGACCGCAACCAACAGCATAGCCGAAAGGACCGGAAACATTTCGGCCGGTACCTCGATCTTTTCAATGGTCGTCCTGGAAAAGGAACTAAGCGATGTCTACACTGAAATAGACATGGTAACTACACCTGCAGGCAAGCCGGTCGCAATGGTGCACGCCAATACCTGTACTTCCGATATCGACGCATGGGTCAGGCTGATCCTGCAGGCAATAGAGTCAGCCGGCCTTTCGATCGGCAAGTCCCGATTGTATGAGGCTCTCTATGGCAGCGCACTTGAAGCCGACAGTGATTGCGGAAATCTTTTATCATATAACTACCTTGCAGGCGAACCCGTTACTGGCCTCGATGAGGGACGTCCTTTATTCGTCCGCATGCCGGACAGCCGGTTTACATTGTCAAACTTTATGAGGACTCTTTTGAACTCCGCCATTTGCACACTTAGGATAGGGATGGACATTTTGATTGAAAAGGAGCATGTCCGGCTTGACAAGTTGCTGGGACACGGCGGCTTTTTCAAGACAAGGCTCGTAGGACAACGAATAATGGCTGCAGCCCTGAACACACCCATCACCGTAATGGAAACGGCGGGCGAAGGCGGCGCATGGGGAATGGCGCTTCTGGCAGCTTACATGCTGAGAAAGGAAGATGCTGAGTCGCTTGAGGATTATCTTGATGAAAAGGTCTTCAAAGACAGTTCGGGTACCACAGAGTTCCCCCGGCAACAGGACGTGGATGATTTCAACAGGTATCTTTCCCGCTATATAAAAGGACTTGAGATACAGAAAGCTGCAGTAAAGTATATGAACTGATCGTGTTCAGGCTCATGTTGACAATATGATTTGATCATCATTGGAGCAATGATTTAGGACCTTCCTTTGTGAAGGTCCTTGCTTTACATAACTTAAAATCAATCATCAAGACTGATTGCAGTTGTTTTAGGACTGTCAGTGACTACGAATCAAAACAGCTTAGTTTTTGGGATACTTTACTGATACTTTACTTACCACTGCAACTTTCACTTACCCCTGCAATCACATTTCTTTCTGTTGCACGGATCGAGTTTTGCCACGACATCAAACGGGCGCATCATGTCATGGTCTTCATGCTCGAGGATGTGACAGTGGTAGACATACCTCCCTGTAAAGGGACCAAACTTTGCGATTATTCTTGTCACATGTCCCGGCGCACATTGAACTGTGTCCTTCCAACCCCTTTCATTGGCCGGAGGATCTTCAGGCTCACCCGTATACCTGATCCTTCCGGTCGCCACATATTCATTGACATCGAACGGGATACGGTCTAGGACCTGGAACTGTACCTGGTGGACATGCATCGGATGAAATGCAAGACCCGGGTTAACAAATCTCCAGATTTCGACTTCATCGACTCCCGGTTCTTCAGTTATCCCCCCATAGTAATCCCTGTTATTCAGCAAAAACAGCAGACGATTATACATGTCATTAGTTACGTCTAGTGTTATATCTCGCATTCTGTAAGCATCATCTTCATTATATCTCTTTATCTTCGTCAGGAACTCCGGTACTGTGCTTGTATCTTCAGATGTTCTTTCGATTACGCGGAACTGCATGATAAGTCCGGTCGTAAGCGGATCGGGCGGTTCACCGAAATCAAAAGGCGTCCTCGCAGTGTTTACAAGATTTATCTTGCAGCCAGTCTTTTGCCCTGAAAAGTCGACAACAACGTCCACACGTTCCGAAGGAGCGATAATGATCTCATCAAGCTTTACAGGTCTTTGCATCAGCCCGCCGTCGGACCCTATCTGTATGAATTGCTGCCCCGAGTCGAGGCTCAGGCGATAGAACCTTTGATTAGATGCGTTCAGGATCCTGAAGCGGTATTTTCTCCTCTCAACTTCCAGATATGGCCACGCTTTTCCGTTGACGACAATCGTATTTCCCGTAAATCCGGGCGTTACCGAAACGTCGGGGAAATCGGGCGGAGGATTTTGAACATCGACGGTCGAGGGATAAAACAGCGATCCGTCCGGATTGAAACTCTTATCCTGTATTACCAGGGGTATTTCATAGACTCCGGACGGCAGGTTAAGTAAACGTTCATGTTCATTCCGAATGATATACAAACCTGCAAGCCCCGCGTACACATTAAGTCGCGTGATACCTATCGCGTGGTCATGATACCAGAGTGTCGTGGGCTCCTGGAAATTGTCGTATTTATATACCTTACGGAAAAAACGAGGACCGCACTTTTCAAAATCCTGCGTAAACCATGCGTCGGGATAGCCGTCGCTTTCCGGTTCTACGTTTGCGCCGTGCAGATGAACTACCGTTCTTACTTCCGGGTCGTGCTCACCGCATCCGTGAAGCGTGCGGTCAACCGGCAGGATGTGTTTGTCGGGCAATTTGTTTTTCCATAATACATGTACTTTTTCAAATTGATCTACTTCGAATGTAGGTCCGGGGATCTGACCTTCATATCCCCAAACCTTTGTCGGAGGCAGGTCCCTGTGGAACTTGTGGAAGAATTCACGCATTTCGACTTCATAGTACGTTCTGTCCCTGTTTTTGTCCTTTGGTTTCAGGACTCTTGGAACGGGCAGAGCATCAACGAAAGGTTTTAGCACCATCTCTTTTTCCCCCAATATTTCGTATCAGTTCATGATATGAAGGTCCTGTCAGATTTGGTTAAGCGTAGTAAGTTTTTATGACGCAGACCGAAAAATTTGTCTTGCATTTGCGAAGACGATATGCTACAATTAATCGCGTTGACGCGTAAAGCACGTTTCGGGGTGTAGCTCAGTTTGGTAGAGTGCTTGGTTCGGGACCAAGAGGCCGCGAGTTCAAGTCTCGCCACTCCGACCAATAGCCGATCCAAATTTGGATCGGCTATTTTTCTGTTCTTTAATATTCTATTTCTGGTAAATCTATGTACCCAAAAGGTATCTTTAACCTGTCTGTTGCATATTGTTAAAAAGTTTTATATAATGTTTTTGATCTGTTAAATCCAACCATGTTTCATTCCTTCTGAATCTATGTGAAACCGAGGTGGTAAATTGGTATACCTCATACTTTTCCTTGAAGGTATACTTACCTTTATCTCCCCCTGCCTGCTGCCGATGATCCCGCTTTATATTTCCTATCTTGCAGGCTCCGGCAGATCCGGTGACAGATCATCGATCGTCAATGCCATCGGATTTGTTATCGGTTTCACTTCTGTCTTTGTATCGCTCGGAGCATTCATGGGTACAGTCGGTACATTTCTGCTTTCATACAGCAGGATCGTAGATGTCATTTGCGGCATCATAATGCTGGTTCTTGGACTCAATTTTACTGGAATAATACGTATACCCGTTTTGAACTCAGGCAAGGGCGCAGATTATTATAGCAAAAAGAGAGGTTTCTTCCCTTCCGTTCTTTTCGGTATGGTTTTCTCTGTCAGTTGGACCCCATGTGTCGGCACTTTCCTGGGGTCCGCTTTGATGATGGCTGCCTCAAGCGGAGGGTCGTTGAAAGGGACGTTCATGCTGCTGGTCTATTCTTTCGGACTCGGTATACCGTTTTTGTTGAGCGCCCTGCTGATAGACCAGGTCAAAGGCACCTTCGATTTTATAAAGAAGCATTACAAAGCCGTTACCATTATTTCAGGGGCTCTTCTGATCATAGTCGGTGTTTTGATGATATCGGGTTTATTTGGATCACTGCTCAGATATTTATCTATATAGGAGTTCAGCTACAATGAAAAAGAATAAGAAAACCGTATTTATATGGATCATAGTTATAGTGATCGTCATCCTGGCAGCATATGCTGCTTATACCCTGCTCAGTAAAGGATACATGCCGGATATACCTGAAGACACCACTCAGGAAGAAAAACCAATAGCACCCGATTTCACTGTCTACGACTGGGAAGGCAATGAAGTACACCTCAAGGATTTTTTCGGAAAACCAATAGTCCTGAACTTTTGGGCTTCATGGTGCGGCCCCTGCAGGAGTGAAATGCCTGACTTCGATGAAGTATATTCGGAGTACGGGGATCGGGTCGAGTTCCTGATGATAAATCTTGTTGACGGCAGAAGAGAGACGCTGCAGTCAGGCAAGGAATATGCCGAGAGCCAGGGTTTTTCATTCCCGGTCTATTTCGACATGGACCTGGAAGCTTCGCTTAGCTACGGCATTACTTCATATCCGACGACCATTTTCATTGATGACGAAGGGCACTTTCTCAAAGGTTATATCGGCGCGATAAACAAACAGATCCTGCTGGACTCAATCGACCAGCTGCTTGATTGAAATAAATGGTTGACATTCGATATTTCCTGTAGTATACTATGCTAAATCATTAAACCGATGAAGCAGGAGAGTAAGCAAAGGATATTTCATACAGAGAGCTGCAGATGGTGAGAATCAGCTGAAATTACTTTGCCGAATGGGCTGCTGAGGGCGGGCTGAACGGATCAGGTCCCAGTAGGTACCGACGGAGTTCCACCGTTAAAGGGAAGGGCGTGTTATCGCACGCCGCAGAGTGGGCGCTTTCGCGTCAATTTGGGTGGCACCGCAGAAGCTTTGCAGATCTGGCTTTTGTCCCATGGGAACAGTCGACACTGTTCTCTTTGGACAAAAGCTTTTATTATTACTAAAATCCATCTTCATAACAAAGGAGGTCAACAATGGACATCGAGAGAACCATCCCCTACAAGATCTATCTGACTGAAGACGAGTTGCCCAAAGCCTGGTACAACGTTCGGGCAGACATGAAGAGCAAGATCGCGCCCATGCGCGACCCGAAAACCGGAAAACCCGTGACGGCAGATGATCTCAAGCCGGTCTTTTGTGAAGGATTGATAGAACAGGAGATGAACGATACCGACCGGTATATCGAAATCCCCCGGGAGATATTGGACTTCTACAAGATGTACCGTCCCTCCCCTCTCGTACGGGCCTATTGCCTGGAAGAAAAGCTGCAGACGCCCGCAAAAATCTACTATAAGTTTGAAGGAAACAATACCTCAGGCAGCCACAAGCTCAACAGCGCGGTCGCACAGGCATATTATGCGAAAAAGCAGGGATTGAAAGGTGTAACCACCGAAACTGGCGCAGGACAGTGGGGCACTGCCCTGAGCATGGCATGTTCATATTTCGGTTTGGATTGCAAGGTGTTCATGGTCAAAGTCTCTTACGAGCAAAAACCGTTCAGGCGTGAGGTAATGCGAACTTTCGGCGCGACAGTTACTCCCAGCCCCTCAGAAACAACCGAGATCGGAAAGGCGATACTTAAAGCACACCCCGGAACCACAGGTTCTTTGGGATGCGCGATAAGTGAAGCTGTTGAGGCTGCAGTTACTCAGCCCGGTTACCGTTATGTACTGGGCAGTGTCCTGAATCAGGTCCTGCTCCACCAAAGTGTGATCGGACTTGAAGTCAAGACTGCCATGGAAAAGTATGATATCACACCTGACATAATAATCGGATGCGCCGGCGGAGGAAGCAGCCTTGGTGGTCTGATCGCCCCGTTTGTGGGTGAAAAGCTCCGTGGAGAAAGGGATTATCGCATCATAGCCGTCGAGCCCGCATCATGCCCGAGTTTCACAAGAGGTGTATTCGCCTATGACTACTGTGACACAGGTAAAGTGTGCCCCCTGGCAAAGATGTATACCCTTGGAAGCAACTTCATTCCCTCACCCAACCACGCCGGCGGCCTGCGTTATCACGGTATGAGCCCGATCCTTTCACAGCTTTATCACGACGGCTACATGGAAGCTCAAAGTGTGGAACAGACAAAAGTGTTTGAGGCTTCGGAGCTCTTTGCCCGTGCAGAGGGCATCCTGCCTGCGCCTGAATCGGGCCATGCGATCAGTGTGGCTATCGACGAAGCACTGAAATGCAAAGAAACCGGGGAATCAAAAACTATCCTGTTCTGCCTAACCGGTACAGGGTACTTTGATCTTGTCGCCTATGAGAAGTTCCATAATGGCGAGATGAATGACTATATTCCCACTGACGAAGATCTGAAAGCAGGCTTTGCCGAACTGCCGAAGGTCTTCGAGTAAAGGAAGAATGACAGAAGTAAAGGCAAGACAAGAGGTATGCTCCTCTGTCTTGCCTTTTTTCTTCTGTTTCAAATACTCCCAATGAAGTTCTCATAACTTCTTAACAAAGCATATTATCCGGTTCGCTTCCTGAAAGCCGAGATTCAGATGAAAATTATAACTGTCGATGTTGGTGATTTCACAGTCGCTTGCAAACTCCGTGCACCCGTTACTCCTTGCCCAATCTTCGCAGTATTCGACAAGTGCCCGTGCAACGCCCCTATTTCGGTAGTTCTCACGCACATATATACCTTCCAGGTAACCTACGTTTCCCAGACCGGATGTACCTTCGACATAGTCATACCTCAGCGCGCATTGGGCAAAGCCTATAGGATACTCTCCTATGAATGCCAGGAAAACGACCTCTGTTTGTCCCCGCAGTAATCTCTCCATCTCCTCCATAAGGTTGACATAGGGAGTTTCATTCCAAAGCAAATGCGCAAGCTGGGTAACTTTTCCCAAATCTCTTATATCCGCCTGCCTTATATACAAAACAGTTTCACGACCTTCCGAACTGGATGTATTTTCCTTTATTTTATACCATGATGAGCGAAATGTAAATGATTTAGTTTGGTTTGACGCAAATAACGGCGATATGGTATAATTTAAAATCGATCCGAATAATAACCTGGAGGTATTTTATTGCATTCCGATGTAGTCAGGCGCTTCCTGAAAGCGCGCAAAAAAGTGATCGAAATGGACTTCGGTGGGCTCAACAGCAAGCAATTGCAGGCTGTCATGGCCACTGAGGGACCTTTGCTCGTCCTGGCAGGCGCAGGAAGCGGCAAGACGACCGTGCTCATCCAGCGCATCGCAAACCTGATAAAATTCGGTCGCGCCTCTGACTCTGACGAGATCCCTTCAAATATAACCCTGTCCGATGTCGAGTTCCTCGAAAATTACATAAAATCTCCCGATCCCGAAAAGCGCCTGGCTGCCGAAGCGCTTTGTGCCCTGGATCCGGTCCCTCCGTGGTCGATACTGGCCATAACGTTTACCAACAAAGCGGCAAACGAGCTCAAGGATCGTCTGTATGCCAAGCTGGGCAACGTCGCGCTTGACGTTTGGGCTTCGACCTTCCATTCGGCGTGTGTGAGGATACTGAGAAGGGACATTGAGCGGCTCGGTTACAGCCGAAGCTTTACGATATATGATACCGACGACAGCGAAAGGCTCATAAAGGATATCATTGCAGACCTGAACCTGGAAGAAAAGACATTTACTCCGAAATCGGTATTGAAGTATATAAGCATCGCAAAGGATAAAATGGTCTCCCCTGCCGATTATGAGAGAGCCTTTCCCGATGCTTCGTCTTATCATGCCTCGAACATCGCAAAGGCTTATGCGGAGTATCAACGCCGGCTGAAGGAAGCAAACGCGCTCGATTTTGACGATATAATCCTCCAGACAGTTATTTTGCTGCTTCGTTTTGAAGATGTGCGCGAATACTATCAGCGAAAATTCAGATACGTTTTGATCGACGAATACCAGGA
>JAAYMG010000392.1 GCA_012521525.1 Clostridiales bacterium
CATACCTCATGACATTATCGATATGACAAAACGCCCCTCAAACATCCATCGCTTCACAAACAGCATAGTGCGCATGAGGGAGCCCCTTTGCCCTGATTTGCGGGCACTTCTCTATAAATATGCCAGGGAGGAATATCCCCGCGTGTTCCCGCGCGGCGTTTATGTGAACACCGAACCTCCGCGCTTTGAGACAGCCGCCGAAATCAGGATGCTTCGTGCTGCGGGCGCCGACATAACCGGACACACCCTTGTCGCCGAAGCATATCTTGCACGGGCAATCGGCGCATGCTATGCAAGTGCGTATATCATAAGCAACTATGCCGAAGGAGTTGAAGACACGAGCTGGATAGGTTCCTCGATCTTCGATTATTACAGGGACTGTGCCGAGAAGATCGGAAGAATAACCGTCAGGACCATTGCAGCGATCTCCCCGGAAGATAAAAAGTGCACCTGCATGGAAAATCTCATCGAAGTACCCGGTGAAGTAAAAAAACGTATTGCAATTGATGAGTGATCTCATCCAATCAATAAAATCATCTGATCAAGTGGAGGCATTTATGAAAAAGATCCTTTCTATCGTTTCGATCATCCTGCTATTCTCCGTCATTTTTGCAGGCTGCAACTCGTCGTCCCCTTCGGACTCCAAAGGCGGCTCCTCTTCCGACGGCGAAATAAGCGTAGCTGTCGTGTTCGGCCTTGGCGGACTGGGCGACAAGGCATTCAATGACAGTGCATATGCAGGTATCAGGAGAGCCGAAAATGAACTCGGGGCCAAGGTCCAGTACGTTGAGCCAAAGGAAATCGCAGAGTTTGAAGGCCATCACCGCGAATTTGCCAAATCCGGCAAGTATGACCTGATCATAGGCGTGGGCTTTGACCAGGCGGATGCGATCATAGCTGTAGGCAATGAGTTCCCGAACCAGAAGTTTGTCCTTCTCGACGGCGAAATTGACGGCATGTCTAACGTCTCCAGCATCACCTTCAAAGACAACGAAAAAACCTTCCTCGTCGGTGTGATTGCCGGGCTTACCACCAAGACCAATAAAATAGGCATCGTGGGCGGCATGGACATCCCTCTGATCAATGCATTTGTAGCAGGCTACAAAGCCGGTGCAATGAGCGTTAACCCCAACGTTGAAGTACTTTATAAATATGTCGGAGCATGGAACGATTCCAACACCGGAAAAGAACTTGCAATGTCAATGTTCAACGAAGGTGCCGACATCGTGATGGCAGCTGCCGGCGGTTCCGGGCTCGGAGTCTTCGTAGCGGCAAAGGATACCGGAAACCTTGCGGTCGGCGCGGACGTCAACCAGATCCCGATCGATCCGTCCTGCATATTCCTCAGCGCCATACGCAAACTGGACGTCTGTGTATTCAGCGAGATAAAAGCCGTAAAAGAAGGCACATTTACTCCCGGCCTGAAGCAACTGGGCCTGAAAGAAGACGCAGTTGATTATACTGTCGAAGGAGCCCGGATCGAAACTCCGGATGAAATATTGAATAAAGCCGAAGAAGCGAGAAAAGCGATCATTGACGGTACGATCGTTCCGCCGGCAACACTGGACGAAGTTGATGCTTTTATTGCAGGACTTAAATAAAAATGTGTGATTATCAGGTGATCTTCGAAATTACATAATCACTCAATATCCACTGTTGGGGATCTGCCGCCAAAGCGCGATAGTTCATCCCGGGGCAAGTAAGCTGTCCCCTTGTCCCATGCTGTCTTTGTGCGGCGGGTTCCCTTTCCGGAGAACGAACGGTGCGAGGGGGCTAACAGTGAACTACTTAGAAATGCGAGGCATTACCAAGAGCTTCGGATCGGTAATGGCTAATAACAGGGTCGATTTGACGGTGCGGTGCGGTGAGATCCACTCATTGCTGGGAGAAAACGGCGCCGGCAAAACAACGCTGATGAGGATCTTATACGGAATGATAAAGCCTGACAGCGGCGAAATCTACATCAAAGGCAGGAAAGTAAACTTCAGAAATCCCCAGGATGCCTTAAGGCACGGGATCGGGATGGTACACCAGCACTTTATGCTTTCCGACACCATGACGGTAGCAGAAAATATCACATTGGGCAGCGAACCCAGAAGGGGATTCTTTTACGACAGGGAGAAAGCGATCCGCGAAGTAGAAGAGCTCTCGAAAAAGTATTCTTTCAGGGTCGACCCGCGGGCAAAAATAGAGACCCTGTCAGTGGGTACCAAGCAGCGCGTCGAGATCATGAAAGCACTTTATCGCAAATCGGACCTCATCATTCTGGACGAACCCACCGCCGTTCTTACCACGAATGAAGTTCAGGAACTGTTCAAAGTCCTGAGGGAACTTCGCGATGACGGAAAAACGATCATCATCATAACACATAAACTAAAGGAAATCATGCAGATCTCCGATCGCGTTACCATTATGCGAAACGGTGAGTACATCTGCACAAAGGACACCTGCAGTACTAACCCGCAGGAACTCGCCGAAATGATGGTCGGCCGGAAAGTGAACCTGACAGTCGAAAAATCAACCGGCATTCCCGAAGACGCCCCTGTGTTGTTCGAACTACGCAATGCCGTATATAGGGAAAATAAAACCGAGCACCTTTCCGGAGTCAGCTTAAAACTGCATGCAGGCGA
>JAAYMG010000393.1 GCA_012521525.1 Clostridiales bacterium
CAAGATCGCAAGCAAAGAGCTGAAGAGGGTAAAAATCGATCTCATACTTGAGGAAGAAGGATTCGAAGCGCTTGGCATGGCAGATGAAACGGGGCTGCTTGCCGGAAAAGGCGAGACGACCAATGTTTCGGGCGAAGAGTTCTTTATCAGGTGTAAGGAGACAGGCAAGCCGTTTATCAGCGACATAACCGTTTCGAACGGAAAAGCCCTGGTAACGGTAGCCGTTCCTTACTTCGAGAATGAGACGTTCATGGGTGTCATGTTTTCGGTACAGCGTGCCGAGTTCCTGAGTGATGTAATATCGACACTGCGTATGGGAGAGAGCGGCAGTGCCTATATTGTTGACAGTTACGGAAACATAGTCGCTCACGATAACATTTCACTTGTCAGGTCGCAATACAACCCGATAATAGCCGCGGAGACCGACAGAAGCATGGCGCAGTTTGCGGATATGATCCAAAAAGCTCTGCAGGGAGATTACAGTGCAAAGTTCTTCAACAACAACGACACCGATCTTGTCACCGCATCCGCGAAAATATCCGGTACAAAGGACTGGGTGCTCTTCCTTTCTGCTGACAGCAATGAGTATACCAGTATCCTTAGAACAAGCATAGTAATTGTTTCGGGTGCGACTGCAGCCCTTCTTGTATTTGCTTTCATAATAGCATCGATCATCGCGAACAGTCTTGCGAAGCCGATCAGGAAGCTTGAGGAAGCGGCAAGGCAAATGGCTGATGGTGACCTGAGCGTAAACATTTCCAGCAAGGGCAGGGATGAAGTAGCTCAGCTGGCCCAGTCCATGCGGAACATGCAGGCAAATCTCCTGCTCTATGTCAGTGAGATCAGGCGTTGCCTGTCCGCTCTTGCCAAAGGGGATCTGACAGTATCGGTAGAAACCGAGTTCAAGGGTGACTTCAACGAGATCCGCGACTCTATTGAGACCATAATAAATTCCCTCAATGAGTCGATTTCCGAAGTCAAGGTCGCAGCCGAGCAGATAGCCGCAAGTTCCGAACAGGTAGCAAGCGGCGCCCAGACTCTTGCATCGGGTACTGCCGAGCAGGCGTCGACGATAGAAGAGATATCCGCGATGATCCAGGAGATCGAAAGCGAAGCCACGAAGACCGCCGAAAACACTGTCATGGCCGAGAAGAAGACCAGGGAAGCGGTCGAAGAGATCGAGGCTTGCAACAGAGACATGAGTTCGCTGTCTGATGCGATGGACGAGATTTCACGTGCTACGAACGACATCAGCAAGATCATAAAGACTATTGAAGATATCGCATTCCAGACTAACATCCTTGCACTGAACGCAGCCGTTGAGGCCGCCAGGGCGGGAGAGGCAGGCAAGGGATTCGCCGTTGTGGCCGATGAGGTACGCAACCTTGCTTCCAAGAGCGCTGAAGCCGCAAAGAATACCACCCTGCTTATCGACAGCACCGTCAACGCAGTCCTGAACGGCACGACGATCACAGACAAGACCGCAACTTCACTGGGCAAAGTGGTCGCGGACGTGAAGGAAATGGACGAAATCATCAGGGAGATAGCGGTTGCGGCGGAAGGACAGGCAAGGTCGGTCGAACAGGTCAACTCCGGCGTGGAGCAAATCTCGGCGGTAGTTCAGACCAACTCCGCAACCTCGGAACAGAGTGCGGCATCAAGCGAAGAGATGATGAAATACGCGCAAAACCTCAAGAAGCTTACGGAATATTTCAAGATCCGCAGATGACATCCGCAACGTTGGATTTAGTATCTGTCAGGCAACCGTCCGAACCGGACGAAGGATCAGGTTCGGAAGGCTCATGGGCAGAAAGGCTGGCTCATGAGGCATACCGGCAGGCTCCTGAGGTTTACATAAGAATAGATTTTCCTGAGTATGATAATTTTGGACGGCCGCAGTTTGCTATTGATTGCGGCTGTCTCCTTTTGCACATGTCTATAATTTGGATGTGTGTAGGTTATAGCCAAATGACATCAGTCAGTACCTTTTCAAAGATATTTTCAATATGTTATAATTATTTTATAAAACCCCAGTCGGGTGGAGGAAGAAGCTTGCAGGATATTAGTAAGATAAGGAATTTTTCGATCATTGCTCATATCGATCACGGCAAGTCCACACTGGCGGACAGGCTTCTTGAACTGTGCCATGCCGTGGATGAAAGGGAAAAAGAAGACCGGATACTTGACAATATGGATCTGGAGAGGGAGCGGGGGATCACAATAAAGGCCCGCGCCGTTAAATTGAATTATAAAGCTGCGGACGGAGAGGACTATATCCTCAACCTCATTGACACGCCGGGCCATGTCGACTTCAATTACGAAGTCAGCCGCTCATTGGCAGCCTGCGAAGGTGCGCTGCTGGTTGTCGATGCCGCCCAGGGGATAGAGGCTCAGACACTTGCAAACACCTATCTTGCGATCGACGCGGGACTTGAGGTGCTGCCCGTTATAAACAAAATAGACCTTGCATCCGCAGACCCTGAAAGGACTGCGCGTGAGATAGAAGACATCATCGGGATCCCGGCAGAAGACGCGCCCAGGATCTCAGCCAAAAACGGCATAAACGTCGAAAGCGTGCTTGAATACATCGTCAACAACATTCCGGCGCCAAAAGGGGACCCTGGGGCACCGCTGAAGGCGTTGATTTTCGACAGCCAGTACGACTCATATAAAGGGGTAATAGTATATATCCGCGTATTCGACGGGGTCCTGCGCGAAGGCGATTTGGTGCGGATGATGGCTACGGGCGCGGAATACGAAGTGGTTGAGGTCGGCTACCTCAAGCCGCTGGGCATGGAGAAAAGCGGAGAGCTCGCACCGGGAGAAGTAGGTTATTTCACCGCATCCATAAAGAACGTTCAGGACACACGGGTCGGTGATACCGTAACGCATGTCGAAAATCCGACACCGCAGGCCCTTCCGGGATACCGCAAGGTCCAGCCCATGGTATTTTCCGGCATATATCCTTCGGACGGGGCAAAGTATCCCGACCTTCGGGATGCGCTTGAGAAACTCCGCCTCAACGACGCTTCACTGACATTTGAGCCGGAAAACTCCGTTGCGCTCGGTTATGGGTTCCGCTGCGGTTTCCTTGGCCTTCTTCATATGGAGGTCATCCAGGAACGTCTGGAAAGGGAGTTCAACCTGGACCTGATAACCACAGCGCCCAGCGTTGTGTATAAGGTTCGATACACCGACGGCCATGAAGAGATGATCGACAACCCGCTCAAGTTCCCCGACGCCACGGTGCTCGATAGCGCCGCGGAGCCGTTTGTTTCGGCGAAAATACTGGTCCCTTCCGGGTACACCGGCAATATAATGGAGCTGTGCCAGGAACGCCGCGGGATCTTCAAGGACATGAAATATATCGATACCGACCGGGTAGAGCTTCACTATGAGCTCCCGCTAAATGAGATTATATACGATTTCTTCGATGCGCTTAAGTCAAGGACAAGGGGCTATGCATCCCTCGACTATGAGCTGCTGGATTATCGCGAAAGCGACCTTGTCAAGCTTGATGTCCTTCTCAACGGCGAGGTAGTCGACGCGCTGAGCTTCATCGTACACAGGGATAAGGCTTATGCGCGCGGCCGCAAGATCACGGAAAAGCTCAAAGAAAACATACCGCGCCAGCTTTTTGAGATCCCTATCCAGGCAGCGATAGGGTCAAGGATCATTGCCCGCGAAACCGTCAAAGCGCTGAGGAAAGACGTGCTTGCCAAGTGCTACGGCGGTGACATCACGAGAAAAAAGAAGCTGCTTGAAAAGCAGAAGGAAGGCAAGAAGCGGATGCGCTCCCTCGGAAGCGTCGATGTCCCGCAGGAGGCGTTCATGGCGGTGCTCAAGCTTGATGATTAGCGTGGACGATGGTGATCATCGTCGGACGTTGATCATCATCGTCGGACAGTCATCTTGGAAATCAGCAGCGGGGAAACAGACCGGAAGCCTGACAGGCAAGGTTTCTTTTAAGCCATTGCTATGGCAAATAAAAGGCTGAGCAAACGGCCAAGCAGTTATCGATCCGGTCATCTATATTAAACGGGCAGCATTAAACAGGCAGCTATGTCGGGTGATATAATATAATGTCAAAGAGAAAAGAAAGAATCAGAATAGGGCAGGGGCCGCGTATTTACAGGAAAGCGTCGGCGGAGCAGCCGGAGAAGCTTCCCGGACTATATTTGCATATACCTTTCTGCAGGAGAAAGTGCGATTACTGTGACTTTTATTCGGTTGCTGCCACCGACGACAAAGCAAGGCAATATACCCAGGCGCTGATCGCCCATCTGGAAGAAGCGGCCGGGATAGTTCATTCCCAGATAGAGACTGTTTACATAGGCGGAGGAACGCCGGCAATGCTGGGAATAAAGAACCTGTCGCTGCTGCTGGGAACAGTGAGGAAGCTTTTCAAGCTGGCCGCAAATCCCGAGATAACTGTTGAACTCAACCCCGAATCTACCGACAAGGCGCT
Source organism: Clostridiales bacterium (assembly GCA_012521525.1). Classification (GTDB taxonomy): domain Bacteria; phylum Bacillota; class Clostridia; order Oscillospirales; family JAAYOS01; genus JAAYOS01. The sequence goes on from JAAYMG010000393.1 coordinate 4,469, forward strand.
GCTGAAGTCTTTGAAAAAGGCAGGGTGCAACAGGATCTCGATAGGGATACAGTCGGCCGTGGACGACGAACTCAAACGTCTTGGGCGCCTGCACAGCTTTGAGGACGCAAAAAAGGCATTCAAAATTGCAAGGGAAGTCGGTTTTAAGAACATAAGCGTTGACCTAATGTACGGGATAGAAGGGCAGACTGCGGACAGCCTTGCTTACAGCCTTAGCGAAATTTTGAGCCTCGATCCGGAACACATATCATGCTATGGATTGAAGGTAGAAGAAAACACTCCGCTGTGGCGCCGCAGGGAAAAGGCAGAACTCCCCGACGATGACGCCCAGGCCGTATTTTATGAGACGGTGTGTGAGACTTTAGGGCGCGCAGGATATACACACTACGAAATATCCAACTTTGCAAAGCCCGGGTACGCATCGCGACACAACCTCAAGTACTGGAGGCTCGAACCATACCTGGGTTTCGGCCCGGGGGCACACTCTGACTTCGGCAGCAGGAGATTCTCATATGTGCGCTCCGTGGACGCATATATTGAAGGCATCAAAAACGGCGGGGAAATCATCGATTACATGGAAGACGTTCCGCAAAAGGAACGTGCCGCGGAATATCTTATGCTAAGGTTGCGGTTGTCTGAGGGTTTTGCCCCGTCGGAGTATATGCGATTGTTTTCGAAAAACTTTGAGCCGATAGAGGCAAAACTCCGCGAATACGAAGAACAGGGATTGGCCAGATATGACGGGCGATGGGCGCTGACAACTAAGGGGTTTCTGCTTTCAAATTCAATAATTTCTTCGCTGATATGACCCGGGTCCTATTGCTGCTGCATAATAACACGAGTCATTAACATTCAATAACAACTTAACATACATATAACAAATAGAAATTATGCTGGAGATTTGTTTCATATAGATGAAAGAAGGGAAACAACGCCAAATATCATGACATAGTGAGGGGTGTGCGGTTATGGAAAAGAATGAGCTTAAGAAAAGCTTTGTTCGCATTATCATTGCAGTAGTCCTGGTATTGCTGCCCGCTTTGGTGCACAATATAGCTTCGGCCGCATGGATATCGAGCTCTTTCAAGCCCGTTTCGCGGTATGCTTCAAGAGCGCTGTCGACCCTCTCCGGACTGTTTCCCTTTTCACTGGCGGAGATATTATTGTACCTGCTGATATTAGGTACTCTTTTCTACATAATCTTTACGATAGTCACTGTCATAAGAAGAAAGAAGCCTGCCGTCCAACTCCTGAGCTGCGTCTCCAGGATCGCACTCACGGCATGCTGCCTGGTTTTTGTTTTCAACATGTTATGGGGGCTCAACTATTTTTCTCTCTCTTTGGCAGAGGAGCTTAACATGGATGTCGGCCGCTACTCTGTTGAAGCCCTGAGCCTTACGACCGCCAGTTTTGTTGAAGAGCTGAATGCCATTGCGGGTGAGGTCCCGAGGGATCACAACGGTGTAAGCAGCTATGGGGATTTTAAAGAACTATCGGCCAAGGCGGCAGACGGATGGGACAATCTGGTCAGATCTAGCGGCGCTTTTAGGAATGTGCGGGTATCAAGACCGAAACCGCTTACCCCAATGGCGGGGGAATTTATGTCCCGCACCGGAATAACGGGTATCTACATACCATTCACCGGAGAAGCAAATATAAATGCTGGGGTCCCCGACTCTTCGATCCCGTTTACCATGATGCATGAGCTTGCGCATTCGGCAGGCGTCGCGCCAGAGAACGAAGCAAACTTTGCCGCGTTTTTGGCATGCAGGGAAAGTCCTCACCCCGAATTCAGGTATTCCGGTTATCTCAGCGCCTTCATTTACAGTTATAACGCCCTTTACAAGGAAGACGCGGAGGTTGCAAGGGAATTACTGAACAGGCTGGATGAACGGGTGTTGGCGGACATACGGTACAGATCTGAATATTGGAAGAAGTATGAGGGCGAGTTGCAGAATGTAGGGACAAAAGTTAATAATACATACTTGATGGCGATGAGGCAGACCAGCGGCGTAAAGAGTTACGGAATGGTTGTGGATCTGCTCATAGCTGATTATGTGGCGCGCAACGGGAATCCTGATGTGGATATTGAGCCCGTATATTAAAATCGTGTATTATCAATCGCATATATTACCTGAAGTGATATCCGGGAGGTGCGAAAAATGAACGGCTGCATCCTGGCTCTCGACCAGGGGACGACAAGCTCGCGCGCGATCGTATTTGACCGGAACGGCCGGGAAATGGCACGGGGACAGAAGGAGTTCACCCAGTACTATCCCGAGCCCGGATGGGTCTCACACAATCCGATGGAGATCCTTCAGTCTCAGTATGAGGCGATATCGGATGCGCTGAGGACACTAAAAGAGCGGAACGCCGACGCGGGTGAAAAAGGTTCCTGCGGCATTGCGGCAATAGGGATAACGAACCAGCGTGAAACTACTGTCGTTTGGGACAGGAATACCGGTGAACCTATCTGCGATGCAATTGTCTGGCAGTGCCGAAGGTCGGCGCCGATCTGCGAGGAGATCCTTCGCGATGCGGAGCTGACCGATTACATAGCAAAGGCCACAGGCCTTCTGCCCGATGCTTACTTTTCCGCCACAAAGCTGAAATGGATCCTTGATAATATTGCGGGAGCCAGAGAGATGGCGGAAAACGGTGATCTTCTGTTCGGAACGATAGATACATGGCTCATATGGAACCTGACCGGCGGAGAGGTCCACGCGACCGACTATTCTAATGCTTCACGCACAATGCTTTTCAACATACACGATTTGTGCTGGGACAAGAGGATCTGCGATCGGTTAGGGATACCTATGGGAATGCTGCCTGAAGTCCATCCCACCTCCTATCTTTATGGGACCGTGTCAGCTGCTTCGGGGCTGCCTGATGAGCTTGCCGGAGTCCCGATAGCCAGCGCAGCGGGGGACCAGCAGGCGGCGCTGTTCGGCCAGGCATGCTTCAACAAGGGAGATGTAAAAAACACTTACGGGACCGGCTGTTTCCTGATCATGAACACCGGCAGTGAGTGTGTGTTGTCCAATAACCGCCTGTTATCCACGATAGCGTGGGGTATAAACGGTGAGATCACATATGCGCTTGAGGGAAGCGTGTTCAACGCAGGGTCAGTGATAAAGTGGCTGCGTGATGATCTTCGCATCATTTCAACTGCCAGGGAGTGTGACGAGCTCGCCGAAAGCGTTCCCGATACAGGTGGGGTGTACTTTGTGCCGGCATTTACCGGACTTGGTGCACCATACTGGGATATGTATGCCAGAGGCACTATCATCGGATTAACACGCGGAACAGGCAGGGCCCAGATCGCCAGGGCAGTGATCGAAGCGATCGCGCACCAAAGTGCGGACCTTCTCGACGCCATGCGCGAAGACGTTGGAGAACCGATCGGTGAGATCCGTGTGGACGGCGGGGCATCGGTCAGCAATGTATTGATGCAATTCCAGGCGGACATTTCGGGAGCACGGGTGCTGCGTCCGGCTTTGGCCGAAACAACGGCATGGGGAGCCGCCGCACTGGCAGGCCTTGCAACCGGAATTTGGGCCGGTCTTGATGAGATAAGTCGACTGTGGCGCTGTGATAGCACCTTCGAACCGGTCATGCCGCCCGAAGAAAGAGCGGCCAAGCGAAAAGATTGGGCTCGCGCCGCCGATCGCTCACTTGCATGGGCAGATAAAGCTGACGCCTGAAATCATTAAGTTTAATGGCTGATCATTTTATTGATAACAGTTTCGCGTTAGTTCTTGAATAAGTAACGATTTGACGTTAGTTCCGGAAAAACGCGCTGTTTCATGATTTGAATTATATCGATGTTAATATTTTGATACTGATATTAAGAGACGCTTTGCCTAATAAGGTAAAGCGTCTTGCTAATTATAACCGGTTTGTTATGACCCCTGTCGAATGATGTCGAACATTGTCATTTATGTAACGATGTGCGGAATTTGCTTCAAATTTGCAGAAACATTGCTAAATATTAATAAACATTTAAAAAATTATAAATACTGACGTAAAATGTATATATTATTATTTTTTTCGCAAGAAGTGATAGCACTTTTCATCTTTTCCCTCCTTTAGGGGCGGCAGTGCCGCCTCATTTTTCTTTTCAAGGAAGCCAAGGAAGCCAAGGAAGCCAAGGGGACGGTTCTTCTGGCTCAATCAGAGCGAACAGGGGCGACCAGGGGGACGGTTCTCTTGGCTGGTTTTGATTTTAAATTTGATTTTAAAATCCTTCCGATTTTTTCTCTTGATATTCCGGTTAAGCGAGCCAATTGCCTGATCGAACAGCCTTTTTCATAGAGTTCATAAAGCATTTTATAACAAGCTTCCTGAAAACCAGATTCAAGTTTAAGATTTTCGCTTGAAATACCATTGGTAAATCTGTCTTTTATCCAAAGATCCGCTTCTCTGTCGGACATTCGTATTGACTTTAAGTCAAGGAATTGCTCTTCTGTATTAACACGCGTTAGGCTTTTTAGTTCATCTATTGATATAATTTCTGTTATTCCATTTTTGTCTATCAACTGATAATTATTATCCAGATATCTATAACTGCTCCACTTATAATCTTCCGGCCTTTCACATATTCCCGCTTTTATAGGGTTTTGATAAATATATCTCAATACGGCTATAAACTGCCTGTCATCCTTTATCGGTTCGCTCCTGAATCTATCCTGGAACAGATGACCGCATCTCTGATATTTCTGATTATACCAGTAAGCATATTTTGTTCCAAAGCGTTTGAATATTAAGGAAAGAGGTTCTTTCACCTCCTTGATAAGCAAATGAGTATGGTTTCCCATTAAGCAGTATGCATATAGTTCAAACCCGCTTTTTTCCTTACACTCCTGTAGGAATTGCAGGTATGTAAAGCAATCTTCGTCATCATAAAATATCGTTTGCTTATTTATACCACGCTGCATTACGTGATAGATTGCAATGTCGCTTTTTAAACGTGATTGTCTTGGCATAATTATTCTCCTGTTTATAATACCAGATATTACCATTATAATAGGAATGGAAAATAATGTCAAGACAAGCATGTCAGAATTAAAGTTTTCAGGTTTAATAACAAAAACGGTTCTATAATAAATGTTGG
>JAAYMG010000394.1 GCA_012521525.1 Clostridiales bacterium
ATGCACGAGCCAGATAAAGGAATGGTATCCGGAAGTCCATGTAACAAGCGGCTTAAGCAATATATCCTTTGGGTTGCCTGCGCGGAAAATCATAAATATGGCATTTATGGTCCTTGCAATGAACGCGGGCATGGACAGTGCGATCGTCGACCCGCTGAACCGGGACATGCTCGGTTTGATCCTGGCGACAGACGCGCTGATTGAAAACGACGAGTACTGTCTTAACTATATCAAAGCATTCAGACAGGGTCGTATCGGAAACGCAACTAAGAAATAATATGCTTATCAAGGAGGAACTTCTCATGTCAAAAATCAGGGAAATCGCTCTTGCCGTCGAAGAAGGAAAGTCAAAGATCATTGCCGGGCTCGTCGAGGAAGCATTGGCAGAAGGGATCAGTGCTGCCGAGATCCTCAATGAAGGCATGATCGCCGCCATGGGCGTAGTCGGTGAAAAGTTCAAGAACAATGAAATCTTCGTTCCCGAAATGCTGATCGCGGCACGCGCAATGAAGAGGGGCGTCGAGGTCCTCAAACCCCACCTTGCGGCCACCGGTGTAGAGTCGATCGGAAAAGTCATCATCGGAACCGTCGTGGGAGACCTGCATGACATAGGTAAAAACCTGGTCGCCATGATGATCGAAGGCGCCGGATTTGAGGTTATCGATCTCGGCGTCGATGTACCGCCGGAGAAATTCGTCCAGGCTATAAAGGACAACCCGGATGTCAATATCGTAGCGCTCTCCTCCCTGCTTACCACCACGATGCCTGCTCTGAAAGAGACTATCGATACCATAGAAAAAGCCGGTGTGCGTGACAACGTGAAGATCATGGTAGGCGGAGCACCGGTCACGCAGGCATATGCCGATTCGATCGGTGCGGACGGATATGCTCCTGACGCGGCATCCGCAGCAGAGCTTGCAAAGAAACTCGTATCCTGATTAATACATATCGTAAATGACTGAGGACAGGGTCATGATTCCCTGTCCTCTTCGTTTGCGCTTTAGCATGGTACCTGATGACAGCATCTTTCCCGCTTGTATCGAGATAGCCTTATAATAAGCCCGACTTGTCCTAAAAAACCGTGCTTTTTGCTGTGAGGCGCGGTTTTTTGGTCTAAATCGGTTCCGTTTTTCATAATTATTGACTGTACTGGTACGCAATCAGAATGGCTTCGGCTGTGGGGTGGTTCGATGCGAGTTATTTACATAAAGAAAAGTTCCCTGCTTTTATGTTGCGTCATATTGGCTTCAGCGATAATATTGACGCTGTTCGGAAGTCCGGCTATCGTAGGAGCTTCGGCAGCTAAGCGGAATCTTCCCATATACTGCGTTTCAAGGGAAGACAAAGTCGCATCGCTTAGTTTTGATGCCGCGTGGGGCAATGAAGATACGCAGCAGTTGATCGATATCCTCGGCAGATATAACGTCAAGGCCACATTTTTCGTGGTAGGAAGCTGGGTAGACAAATATCCCGAGTCGGTAAAAGCGCTTGCGGATGCGGGACATGAAGTAATGAACCATTCGGATAAGCACAAGC
>JAAYMG010000395.1 GCA_012521525.1 Clostridiales bacterium
CTGTGAAAGCCTGGATGACCACGAAATCATGATAGGCAAGACCCTCAACGGGACCATGCGCAATATGCAGCTTGCGGAAAACCAGCTTCGCCACGGCAGGAAACCTGCTTACCTTTTCTGCTTCAGGCGGAGGCTCCCCGGAGACAATGCCGGCGCGCCCCACGGAGCGGAGCTTCCATACGTGTTCCAGACCTTGCAGAACGGCTGGAGGCCTTACTCGGGTGCAGACTACGAGTTGTCGGATATCCTGGCGGATTATTGGGCCAACTTTGCCAGGACTGGTGATCCGAACGGTCCGGGAATACCTGAGTGGAAGCCGTATACGAAAGACGATAAGCGGGTGTTGATGATAGATACACCTCCTTACATGTGCGAGAGACCGCTTCCAAAGATCCAGCAATATAAACTGAACTATTTCCTCACAACTGATGACGCATATTCGTATGTATAAAAGGCAAATTAAAGTGTAAGAGCAGGAAGAAGTAAGAGAGACAATAGGCGAGAAAGTAAGAGAGATGCAATAAGCGGGAAGCAATATAAGAAGATGAAAAAACAAGTGGCTCCGAACCGATCACTCGTCGCAGCCACTTGTCGCATTTTCCTCGTTATATAATGGTGCACAGACCTAAAGAGCTTTATTAAAGCGTGATATATAAAATTATTCATAATTACATTTTTTCAGATATTGGTCCCTTCTGCTTTGAAGCAAAGGTCAGCACATAATCTGAACACTTCGCCTCAACCACATTGTACCGATCATAAAGTGCCAATCACTGCTCTATTCTTTTGAAAATCTCAGTACATTCCAGCTCAATGCAGGCACCTTCGCAATGAACCTGCCGCTTTCAAAATATCCTCCGGGTCCCATGGCCGGCACAACGTTATTCGGGTTTTCCGCCGTATTGACAGCTTTCACATCATCATGATGGATAATGATGTGCTCATCAAACGACAGCTCACCAAATGAACGAAGGTCCAGCTCAAGCGAATAGTCATCGTTCATATCGCGATTGACGCAGAACAGCGTCAGACTTCCGTCATCGCCAAGGACAGCCGCTGCATCTATATATGGAACATCAGTATAGTCTGTGCAGTCATATTTCGGACTTGAAACCAGGGCGTTGAGAGCCTTTCCTCTGCCGTATCTGGACGCGTGCATGAACGGATAGTATATGGTCTGAGCCCAGGCGGCGCCTCCGTTCTGTGTCATGATAGGCGCAATGACATTTACAAGCTGCGCCATGCAAGCTATTTTCACCCTGTCCGCATTTCGGATCAAAGTCATGAGCATGCTTCCCACAAGCAGCGCATCTTCAAAATTGTAAACATCCTCAAGGAGCGGCAGAGCGCGGCCCCATTTGCTCCTCTTTGTGATCTCCCTGTCCTGTTCATGCGAATGGTACCACACGTTCCATTCATCGAACGACAGGTTTATTTTCTTCCTGCTGTGTTTTTTCCCCTTTACGCTGTCACATATTGCAACAACGGTCTTTATGAACTCATCCATATCCATGGTGCGCGCCAAAAAGCCGGGGGTGTCATTTGTCGGGTTGCCGTAATATCTGTGAAGAGATATATAGTCTACGGTATCATAGCACTCTTCCAAAACCTGCAATTCCCAGTCTCCGAAGGTGGGCATCTGGCTGTGTGAAGAACCGCATACGACCAGCTCTACCGAAGGATCGACCCACTTCATGACTTTCCCGGCCTCGTTGGCTATGCGGCCATACTCCCAGGCCGTCTTGTGGGCGATCTGCCAGGGTCCGTCCATCTCGTTGCCAAGGCACCACAGCTTTATATCGAACGGTTCATCTGCACCGTTTTTCCGTCTGAGATCGGACCAGTACGATCCGCCCCTGTGGTTTGCATATTCGACGATATTTCGAGCCGCATCCACACCCCGTGTACCCAGGTTTATCGAATACATCGGCTTGGCGTTTGCCTTCCTGCACCAGGAGATATACTCGTGCAAACCGAACTCATTGGTCTCCGTCGTGAACCACGCCAGATCCAGCCGCGCGGGGCGGCTGTCCTTCGGTCCTATGGAATCCTCCCAGTTGAAACCCGAGACGAAATTGCCGCCGGGATATCGGACTACAGTGATGCCGAGATCCCTGACAAGCTCCATGACGTCACCGCGAAAACCATTTTCATCGGCGGTCTGATGCCCGGGCTCATATATGCCCCCGTAAACGCACCGGCCCAAATGTTCGACGAAAGAACCATAGATCCTGGGGTCAATATCCCCAATGACATAATCCTTGTCTAAAATTACGGATGCCTTTTTCATTGCAATGACCTCACTTTCCGATACCCACCGGATCATCACGGGGCCCGAACGTTTCCCGATATTCGGTCACCTGCGCTCAAAAGCTCAAGAGATACCTGAAACCCCATTAATGATCTCAATTAATGTTCACAACACTATTATTATTAAATTTAATGGTAACATTTGCATTTATGCTTGTCAATAAAATGAGAGCATTCAGCAGAAGTGACCCCGGCTCTGACTGCCCGGGGTCACTTTCAATGTCGATCGATAATATCAGGATCTATTTTACATTTGCGGATGTTGTGCTCTGTCTCGATTTTTTTGCAACATCCTTTTTGTAAACATCTCACGGATGGCTCTCGTTATGACTGGCAACCATGAAGATCAAATCACACTTTCCTCAGCTCACCCTTATATGCATCCGTCCGGGGTATCCATTTCAGGAACCGTTCCACGGTGTGGTTCCAGAAGCGCCATTCATGCCCCATACCTTCGGACTCTTCCCAGGTAACATCCACACCCATTTTGATCAGCTCATCGCGAAACGCGGCGCCCTGCTTGTATAGAGGGTCCGCAGTTCCGCATGACATGAACATTGCAGGGAATGGCTTTCCCTCTGCTATGATCCTCTTTGCCGCCTCCTCGGGGTCATCCGGAGCCGCTTCCGTTCCCGGAAGGCGGATGCCCGCCGAGAATGCGCCGATCGCCCCGAAGCGTTCGGGATTATTTAGCCCGTTATACAAAGCGCCATAGCCGCCCATCGAAAGGCCGGCGATGTAGCTGTCTTCAGGCCTGGTCGATATCGGGAAGTAGCCCTGCAAAAATTCCGGGAGTTCGTGGACAAGGAAAGTGCTGTAGTTCTCTTTCACGATCCCCGTGCCCGGATGGTTTCTGAACGCCTTGTTTTCTCCTGAGAAAATGGCGACTGCGATGTTATGCTCTTCGGCAAAAAGCTCTATATTCGTGTAAGATGTCCATGCCGTATAATCGTTCCATCCGCCATGCAGAAGATAGAGAACGGGATACTTTGCCTTAGGTGTATGGCACGGATTGGGCATCATGGTTTCCGGGCAGGTGAGCGAAGGGACGATGACCGTCATTTCTATCGTACGGGCCAGGGAATATGAAATAAACGAACATGTAAATCTCGCCATATTTTAACCTCCGTAATATTCAAACCACAGTCAGGCTCAGTCATCGAACACGCTTTGCTGTGCAAAACCGTTATAAATACCGGGCCTTACGGCTTTGGGGCGCTCAACGCGGGAAACCATCGTATGATAACGGCCGTCACGGCAACCCTGGATGATCCCGTGGACGGTTTCGAACGCCTGGAACCCCATGGAATAATGGCAGCGCGGTTTACGGCCGTTCCTTATGGCGAATGCAAGATCCATCAGGCCTACGCCGCGCGCTTCTTCAAGATAGCCGTGCGTCGGAGGGATCCTGTAGTTCGGAAGCGGAACAAGTCCGCCGGGTGTGTATGCCGGAGGTGACCCGACATTTGTCTGGATATAGACATTGCCCCCAAAGAAATTCGGATCGGGGCATATCAGAGTAGCCTCACTGCCGTATACGACAAACATCTGGTCACTGTCCCTTATGCCGGATGCGAAGATGATAGAGCCGTATACTCCGTTGGAAAACTCCAGCGAACCGACCAGTGTATCCGGCTCGCTGTTGGCCAGATCACTGTTGTAGAGGGTATTAAGCGGATCTTTTGACTCATGGTATCTCAGGTTGGTTTTTATAAAGCCGCTTACCCGCTCGATGTTTCCGAACAAATTGATGAGATTGTGCAGATAATAGCCGCCCATATCAAACGGGAGCCCGCTGCCGTCCGGGGTACGCGGGTTGTATCCGGGAAGCATTGACATCATCCTGGCAAACATGTCACTGTTATCGCCTTCCTGCTTGGGGTACTCACGGCGTGTGCTTTGCCCGCGTTCGCCGCCAAGGATCATGTTGCCCCTGGTGACCAGGCAGTAAGACGCGATCGGTGTCCCGATAAAACCGCTGTCTATGAGCTGGCGGATAGTTTGCCAGGCTCCTCCCAGGAAGGTGTCCGGGGCCACGGTGTACCACTGCCCGTTTTTCTCGGCTTTTTCAGCCAGCCTGACCAGCTCGAGCCCCTCTTCCCATGTTACGGCCATCATCTTCTCGGAGTGTACGCTCTTTCCCGCTTCCAGGGCAGCTTTTGTGACCTCATAGTGCGATGTCGGATATGTAAGATTCAATACGACTTCGATTTCCGGGTCATTATATATGTCCTCATTCGTGCATGCCTTCGCACCGAACTTCTGCTCAAAAAGCCTGGCGCGCTCCTCAACGGTATCCGCACACTTTACGACATCGATCATGTTATACTGTTTGAGGATCGTCGGCATGTAGGCGCGCAGCGCTATCATTCCGCAGCCTATCAGTCCTACTTTGACAGGTTTCAAGTTAGCCATTTACTGTTTCCCCTTTCATTGCAAAATCATTCGACATATCCGGTTTCTTTCATGTTAAGGTAAGCCGCTGTCAGGATCTCCTTGTTTTGCAGTATGTTCGGGAAATCCTGTTCAACGATTGCCCACTCGATATCCTCTTCAGCTCCCGCTTTCAGGCAACCGCAAAGGTCCAGTTTCCCCGTTCCGACTGTTGTGAACTGCGGAGCCATGACATTCGGCATGCCCCTGTACTGCACTGTTTTGTCTATGTAATCTTTGATATGCAGGGCTGATATCCTCTTCCCGAGCTGACGGATCAAAGCTACCGGGTCCGCACCCGCATAGGCAGCCCAGCCGCAGTCAAGTTCAAATGTGAGGTTCTCGGTGTTTGCCGCGATCAGCTGCAGATGCGGAACGCCGCGGTAACATTGCGTAAATTCAATATCATGGTTGTGATACATGAAGTCTATGCCTTCAGCTTTAAGTATCGTCGCCTTCTTTTCAAAGTCCTCGATCTCCCGCATGACTTCATCGTAGGATGCAGGCTCAGGACGGCCGCCGAAGCGGTACATGGATGCCAGGTTGTTAAAGGCCACTACGCGTCTTACTCCGATCTGATTTGCCTGGCGGATTATCTCATCCATGCCCGGTTCAGGCCGTCCGGGAAAACTCATCAGGCCGATATCGATCGGCTCGATGCCATAGCTTTTGACGCGGGCAAGGTTCTCCTCTACGCTGCCCTCCCTGAATAAGGCCCCTCCGTTTTCGAAGCCCTTATAGCCTATCCCGGCATACTCCCTCAGATAGTCGTAGAACTCTTCGCCCTTTGCAGTAAAGGGCATGAAACCGATAAACCCAGCTTTCAGCTTTTGCATAGCTTCTACTCCCCTCTTGTAAATAATGATATGGTTTGGCAAGTGACTTTTACCCACGTGATTTCCATCGTTAGCCGAATGGGAGATTGCCCGTATATCAAGCGAGCTACCTCCCATTTGAGAACCAAAAGCGCCGATACCGGTCCATATACACAGTAAATATGCTAATCGGCCAGAGATTTTTAGATGGAGCGGAAAGCCGTATCTGATTACCGATCACTTACGGTTGCTATATCTTTCAAGTGCATTCTGTTTGATCCGGATGGCATCTTCAATACCCAGATCGATAATAGTCTGACGGAAAGCATCAAAGTTGGAGAGCGGCTCATTGCCTGTGATGGAGTTGACGACCATTTTATTGATATATGTTTCGACGTCGCCCATTATGTCTAAACACTTAATTATAAGTCGATATTAGCAAATTGCACTATTCGAGTCAAGTTTTTTCAAGTATATTTAATGCATTTTCTTTGCTTATTTTAGTGATTTTCAACTGTTTCTTTCTTGCCGTCGTTGTATATTCCAATCCCGGATCAGGATTTTCTCTCATTTTTATTTGAGACTCTGGCGAAATATTGATATATGAGTTGAAAATCAGGAGGAAGAGTTGGAGAGGACTTGAAAATCCCCGGGTTTGCACCGGATATGCAAATAACTAAGCAGAGGCTTTTCAGTCTCTGCTTTATTATTCTTTTATGATTTGCTCTATTTGCAACGATCAAATAATAGATTCCATAGAGCAGCATCAATGACCGATGTGTCATTTTTCCGCAAACATCAGTCGTCTATCAAACTGTGTGCCGTATAGATGCTCAACTGTTCTCCTCGGGGCAGTAAACCGTCA
>JAAYMG010000396.1 GCA_012521525.1 Clostridiales bacterium
AAGCCCGCCTTCCTTAGGCACCTTGACTGTAGCTATCTCGTTTACCTGCCAGTAAATATCAGTGCGGTCATACATTTCCTCGGCTGTATAATCCATGCCCTGGATGTTCCATATCAGGGTATCTTTTGGATATACTACACCGTCGACGATAACGTTTCCTGTACGGAACTGTGACAACCAGATGCCTTTATAGTACTTCGTCCTCATGCAGAACTGGAAGCCCCAGCATTTGCCGTTTTCGTCGTAGAGATTGTGAAAGCCTCTCATTTGTATGAAATGATTGTCAACCATCTTTACACCCCACCTTTAGCAATATCCTAGCATACGACGCATCATTATGTGATGCCGGCGCATCTGCTCGCCGAGAAATGCGTCGTCGTCGCGTCCGGGCCCTTCATATTCGGAAATCAGATAACCGTCCCAACCATGATCTATCATGATTTTGAGGACATCATTGTAAGGTATGGTCCGCTCCTCGAAATTTTCGTCTACATAGTTGAATTTTGCGTGGCAGGCTTTTGAATACGGGAGGACCGCCTTGATATCCTCAGGCTTGCTCCACTCGGAGCCGAACCCTCTTTGCTTCAGCGTCTTGAGGGCTTCAGGCGAATAGATATCCTCCGGCCATGCATTTTGGAAAGTACCGAAATCCACATTTATTCCGAAATGCTTCGTCTTATGCTTCTCAATAAACTCAAGGTAATCGAACACATGCTTCCGTGTCAGCAGAGTCGGAGAGTGCACCTCGTTTTGCATCATCACGTCATACTTTTCTGCATACGGGAGTGCCTTTTCAATGATCCTTTCCCATCCGGGCTCGGGATCGCAATACAGGTTGACGGTGGTGATCTTCGTGCGCAGGACCTTGAAGCCAAGAAGATTTGCAAGCTTGAAGTCCCTGATAAGATTGAACAGCACTTCCTCGTCGCTCATCCTGTCGCCGCGGCGCAGATGGGTCTCAGCCCAATGGCCCATTTCTGCCGGCTGCATTTTGTACTTTTCGCAGAGCCAGAAATAGTGATCGATCCATTGTGGAGAAGGATTGGGATAATTCTCGATATGGGATGTCAGCAGCTCAAAGTGGGTGGCACCGCAGTCATACATGTCTTTGAATACGTCCTCAAGGGTCATACAGCGGCCGAGAACCTGACAATAGCTATAGACGGAGATACCAAGTTTAGGTTTGCCTTCCTGCACTTTCCTCATTTTTTCAACTCCTTAACCAGTAAATGCACTTGCTCTTTCGAAACCCTTTCGAGTAAGTTTGCTTTCTGAACTTATATTAGTTTTTATTTGAATCAGTGTCAAGCAGATTCTGAAAAATTTCAATATATTTTCAAAGCAACATTAATATTCCGGCATGAGCAATTAACATTTGATATAACTTTTATTAAGATTTGACCAGGGCAGACTGGATAAATATTAACAGGGACATGGGTTTGATATCTTGTATGGTACATTATGTATATAAGGACTTATGGACTGAAAATAGTCTGAAAATGTCATGCAAAATCTTCTCGCAGCTGCCATCACAAAAACTTGAAAAATGTTATCCTTGTGATATAATAAACAGGATTATTTTTCGATTTAAGGCAGGGTTTATAATTGGCAACGATAAAAGACGTAGCAGTTGAGGCCGGAGTATCCATATCGACTGTTTCCCGCGTTATCAACAACAGCTTGCTTGTAACGGAAGAAAAGCGCAATAAAGTCATGCAGGCCATAAAAAAAGTCGGTTATGAGATCCCGCGCAGGATAGCCATCCGAGGCATCAAAAATAAAATAATCCTTGTCATTACGACTATGTTCTCACGTCCGCTTCTGGATGGTTTCAGACTGGCGGCAAACGAGATGGGATATGTCGTTCTGTTTGAACTGCTTGATGACAGCCCCGACACGTATGACCAATGCACGGATGTGCTCCGATTATTGGAGAAGGATATCCTCTGCGGGGTCATCCTTGTCAATGTTATGAGCAAGAGCGAGAAAGTTGCCGCTTTATTCGGTTCCCTTCCCGTCGTGCAGGTCGGAGAGTATTATCCCTTTGACCCGACATATGTGGTGCTTACTGATGATGAAAAGGCCTCGTATGAGATGACATCTTTACTTATTGAAAAGGGCAAAAGGAAGATCGCTTACACTGCCCTTGAGGATAATTTTCTTTTCAATTTGAACAGGATAGAAGGTTACCGCAATGCATTGCAAAGGTATGGCCTCGAGCAGAAGCCGGAGTATATTTACCGCGCAGATTACTCAATAGAGGGCGGCCGCGATGCAGCGAGATACTTCCTGTCTCTCA
>JAAYMG010000397.1 GCA_012521525.1 Clostridiales bacterium
CGAGCTCCTGGACAGCCGGGATACGGGTCGATCCGCCGACCAGCAGGACCTTCGAGATTTCGTTCACGGAAAGCCCGGAGTCTTCGAGTGCCTGCCTCATCGGCCCCAATGTCTTCTCAACGAGATCGGCTGTCAGTTCATTGAACTTCGCGCGAGTAAGAGTCAGGTCAAGATGCTTCGGTCCGGTTGCATCGGCAGTTATATACGGCAGATTGATGCTTGTCGTAGTCACGCCGGAAAGCTCGATTTTCGCCTTTTCGGCAGCTTCCTTCAGGCGCTGCATGGCGATCTTGTCTCCGGAGAGGTCGATGCCG
Source organism: Clostridiales bacterium (assembly GCA_012521525.1). Classification (GTDB taxonomy): domain Bacteria; phylum Bacillota; class Clostridia; order Oscillospirales; family JAAYOS01; genus JAAYOS01. The sequence goes on from JAAYMG010000397.1 coordinate 315, forward strand.
TTCGATTTCCTGAACTCCTCTATCATCCACCTGATTATCCTCTCATCGAAGTCGTCGCCGCCGAGCCTGTTATTGCCCGCAGTGGCAAGGACCTCGATTACACCGTCGCCTATCTCCAATATCGAAACGTCGAATGTGCCGCCGCCGAGGTCGTACACCATGATCTTCTGGTCGGTTTCCTTGTCCAGTCCGTATGAAAGCGCAGCAGCCGTCGGCTCGTTTATGATGCGCAGTACTTCCAGTCCGGCGATTTTTCCGGCGTCCTTAGTAGCCTGGCGCTGCGAGTCGGTAAAGTAAGCGGGAACGGTGATAACAGCCTGGGTAACAGTTGTACCGAGGTAGCTTTCGGCATCGGCCTTGAGCTTTTGCAGGATCATCGCAGAGATCTCCTGAGGCGTAAAGGCTTTGCCGTCGATATTTACCTTGTAGTTTGAACCCATCTCACGTTTGATGGATATGATCGTACGCTCGGGATTGGTGATGGCCTGGCGCTTTGCGACTTGTCCGACCATACGCTCCCCGTCCTTTGTGAAAGCTACGACCGACGGGGTCGTACGCGAACCTTCCGCATTCGGGATTACTACCGGCTCACCGCCCTCTATGACGGCTACACACGAGTTCGTTGTGCCAAGATCTATGCCAATAATTTTTGACATCGTTTTATTCCTCCAATATATTCAGTTTTAAAAAAGTATTCAAAACGGCTTCATACCGTGAATTTCTCCACTAATTGGCGACCTTTACCACAGAATGGCGGATCACACGGCCGTCTATTTCGAATCCCCTCTGGAACACTTCCACTACGCTGTTTTCACCATACCTGTCGTCTTCTATGTGCATAACGGCGTTGTGTTTTTCAGGATCGAACTTCGCGCCTTCAGCCTCTATCTCCCTGACACCCAGAGAGCTGAAGACGTCCTTGAGCTGCTGGAAGATCATCTCGACGCCCTTCTTGTAAGCCTCGTCGGAAGTCGGGTTGTTGACGGCGCGCTCGATATTGTCGTACACGGGGAGGATGCGCTCGACCGTCTCTGCCTTTGCCATGGCGTAAAAGGACTCTTTTTCCCTGGCAGTACGTTTGCGGTAATTGTCGTACTCAGCCATAAGCCTCAGATACATGTCCTTCATTTCGCTCAACTGTTTCTCAAGCTCGGCGATCCTGACGTTTGCCGATGCCGTCCCCTGTCCGGCATTTTCTTCCGGCATCGTCTCGCATTCCTCTGCATTGTCGACGCGGCCGCACACTGCATCCGTATTTTCGTTTCCCGGCGATCCCGGATCATCGGATGATACCGGATCATCCTGCGGGGGTATGTCGTTTACCTCGGGCGTTTCTGGCGTATCCTTTGTATGCTCGTCTTTAATCAACCTTTATACCTCACTTTTCACATATTGTTATTTATATGGTCAGTCGTAGTCCGCAACTTCTCCGTTCAGGAACTTGTTCAGCCGTTCAACAAAATAACTGAGCCTTGATGCCACTTTCGGATAGTTCATCCGGGTCGGACCGACAACGCCGATCATTCCCCTCATTCCGTCCCCGATATCATAGCTGGCCATGACAACGCTTGATTGATGGAGCTCTTTCTTTACGTTTTCCGATCCGATGATGAACTTCATCTTCGTATCAGGCTCGGGGATCGGCATCGTTGCAAGCAGATCCGCGTCGTACAGGTAGTCCAGCAAACGTCTTGCGCGTTCTACGTCCCGGTATTCGGGCTGATCAAAGACATTTGTCGCAATGTTTACATACACTTTGTTCTGTTCGGCCTGCTGTGCAGCCTGGCAGATAAAATCAACGACCGCGCGGGCAAATGAGAGCGGAACACCGCTGGCTTCGGAGACCTCGCGCACAAGTTCTTCATTGACTTCTCTGGGCATACTGTTGAACAGGCGCAAGTTCAATACGGAAGTTATTACATGAAGCTGCTCATCCGTTATATCGGGCTGCCTCTTCGATATCGTATTCTTGACAATATTTGTTGAAAAGATTATCACGATGACGAACGAGTCACGATCAACAGGAATAAGGTCTATCCGTCGGATGCGTATATTGGACGTCTGTGAAAGAGCGGAAAATGCGGCGTAGTTTGTCAGATCGGATATGAGCTTTCCGGCTTCGGATATCAGCTCGTCAAGTTCACGCAGCCTTCTGAACAGAGCGCGCTCGATAGTATCCGCTTCTTTTTTGGATATTCGCTGGGAATTCATCAGCTCGTCGACATACAGCCTGTATCCGAGATTTGACGGGATCCTTCCGGCGGACGTATGGGGCTGCTCCAGAAATCCCAGGTTCTCAAGGTCTGCCATTTCGTTTCTGAGCGTTGCAGGCGAAAGCTTGAGGCCGGTTTTGGATGCCAGTGTCTTGGAGCCTACCGGTTCCGCGCTTTCGATGTAGTTGTCTACGACCGCCTTCAGTATTATTTTTTTGCGCTCGCTTAATGCCATCCCGTTCACCTCCTTAACACCAGGAGCATAGGACAATTTCGATCGTTCAATTATATTAGCACTCTCCTCTTTTGAGTGCTAACAATAATTTACCACCCCTATCCTCCATTGTCAAGAGTTTTTAACAGGGGTGGGACATTATTGATGCATTCGCGGGCCGCGTCATGAGTGATCTTTGATGGAGGTTTTTAGGCAGTTTCCGGCATACGTGATCCGGATAGCAATTTGCCATGTTTACAGATAGTATTTTGCCATGTTTAACGGAGTTTAATCTGAGTTTAGCCTAAGATGATGTGACGAACCCCTTGCGCTGTCCGTTAGCATGAACGGTCTCCTCCGTTCTTTTGAACAGCAAAAACAGGATAAGTGAAATGAAAAATCCCACTGTCGCACCTTCTATACCGAGCGGCTGTCCCGCGACATATGTCCATATGATCGATGCCGCGGCTCCACCCGCTGCACTTGCGGCGAAAGCTTTCCTGCCCGCCCGAATTCCGAGGAGCGCCGCGACCAACGAAACGAGGATCACCGGGCTCCAGGCCGAATAGGAAAACACGAGTATCCCAAAGACGTCTTTCATGAATATGGCAAGAAGCATCGCCATTACCCCGATAACCAGATTCGATATGCGAACAATCTTCAGCGAAGCTTTCTGTCCCGGCTTCCTCCGGCTGAGAGGTTCAATGATGTCGCTGACGATCCCGATAGATGCGCTTGCCAGGCAGCCGTCGGCAGATGACATTACGACCGCAAGCATTGACGAGATGACCAGGCCCTTTATACCCACCGGCAACGCTTTCATGACCATATACGGCATCGCCAGTTCCGGGTTCAGGTTGCTGTTTACGGCGTATGCGCACAGCCCTACGAATCCTGTAATAATGAATACCGGAATCGATATTATACCGCTGATAACAGTTGCACTCGCGATTGTCTTGCGATCCCTGCCGACGAGCAAACGCTGAATAAAAGTAGGTGTCAGAGCCTCCCCCGTCATCAGAGCCAAAAATAATGAAATATGTTCCCTGGGGCCGCTCTCATTGAAAATGTCGAAGTATGCCTCGGGGACTTTTTCTATGACCCCCTTGACACCGCCGGCGTAATACACGGAGTATATGAGCAGGACAGGCAGGCCCACGGCAAGCAGAAGGAACTCGATCACTTCCGCGACGATTATTGCCTTGAGTCCTCCGGCGGTAGAATAAACCAGTATGACCGCAAACCCGATAATGACGCCGGCTATGAAAGGAACATGCAGCAGCACGTTGAACATTGCTCCGATAGCCGCGATCTGTGCTCCCAGCAACCCTATGTTGAGCATCGTCGAGCATATGCCTGTCGTTATCTGCCCCGGCCTTCCGTAGCTTTTTCTCATGATCATGCCGGGTGAGGTCGCACCGGGAGGGAATTCAGCTTTGGCAACGATAAACCTGCCTATCAGGATCTGCCCTACTGAAAACCCAAATAGTGCAGCGATATTGCCTATCCCCCGCTTGAATACCTCGGCGGCATTTCCCACGCTGAATCCTCCGCCTATAAAGGATGCGGAAAGCGAAGCGAACAATACGAACAGTCCATATTTTCGCGTGGAAACCGAAAACTCTTTCAGGCTCCTGATTTTTTGTCCCTGAAATATCCCATTGAACAGAAGCACCCCGAGATACAAAATAACAAACAGAATATCCATATTCCCTCCGGATGGCATATCATTCAGTCGAAGAGGCAAGCTGCCCGGTAAACTATATGCACGTCCCGAAGAGATATAGTACTCAACTTTTCCCGGTTTGCGGGGATGCAAAAGGCTGAGCTTGACAGCTCAGCCCTTTATGTGCTATTGCTCTCATAATTTCGTGAAACCGTACTTCCGGCCCCGGAACGATCACCCCGAAGGCGGGATCTTCCGGGCTTCAACGGTTGACTATCCCAGTTGACTATCTCAGTTGTCGATCTCAAAGGTCCTGCCCTCCCAGTTTCGGAAGACCGCCTTTTCTGTTCCCATATACAACAGATAATTGGGCAAGATCGGGGTTTTCCCAAGCCCGCCCGGGCCGTTGACTATATATGTTGGTATGGCCATGCCGGAAGTACGTCCTCTCAGCGACTCCATTATCTCCATGCCGTCCTGGATCCTGACCCAGAAGTGCGACGTGCCCTTAACGGTTTTCGGATGGAATATGTAGTATGGCTTTACGCGGATCTTCAAAAGGCTTTGATTTAGTTTCCGAACTACGTACGCATCGTTATTGACTCCGTTGAGCAATACCATCTGGTTTCCGAGCGGTATTCCGGCATCGGCCAGCCGCTCGCATGCCTCCCTGGACTCTTTCGTGATTTCACGCGGGCTGTTGAAATGCGTATTCACATATACCGGATGGTATTTTTTCAGTATGTTCACCAGGTTTTCGGTTATCCTTTGGGGAAGTGTGACGGGAGTCCGGGTGCCGA
>JAAYMG010000398.1 GCA_012521525.1 Clostridiales bacterium
GAAAGCTATATAAAAGAAAGGCATATTAAATATGATATGTCATTATGATATCCCGTTGATTTTATTATTGTGAAAATACTATGCTATGATTATTAACAATCAGGCGAAGAAACATGTGATATAAGTTCGAATATCGATCTGAGTTGCTGTCCGTTTTATTGGACAGTAATTTTTTTATACTTGTTATGCAGGGTATTTTATTTAATTAAATTGGATCAAAAAGTCCGGGTTAGGAGACTGCCTATGCATACGAAGTATATAAACAGTCGTAAGAAATCAAACAGGGTAAATGTCGTTCAAACAGCGTTATTTTTGCTGGGGCTCATATGCATCCTTTATTCAACTGTCGCAAGTGATACGGAGGTTTTCGATATATCTCAACTGTCAGCAGGGCTGCTGGCTGGTATTGCCATTCTCCTGACAGGGACCGGATATAAAAAGCTTAAAACACTTTCAAGGGTTTTACTCCGGCGGACAAGCAATGAGGCGGGCCGGATCGCAGCAAGCCTTTTTTCAAGCATCAACTGTTTTCGCATGCTAATGACGGGCAACCTCAAGGCAGACAAGGACTGCAAAGAAATAAGCAGGACCTTGGTCAGGCAGCCCGATTTCGTAATAAGCATTGAAAGACTGCCCGTGGCAGAGGGGCTCGTGGTCGGACCTCGCGCAGTGCCTGTTAAAAAGTGCTCATAATCAAAACTCTCTTGCGTGCATGGCACGCAAGAGAGTTGAAACATAAGCACGTTTTATTCGACCGGATCAGGCCTTGCCGCTGCATCCGAGGACGTTGCGGATCTTGTGGCGGACAAGTTCCTTTATATTCTCGCGCGCGGGTTTGAGGTACTGGCGCGGGTCGAAGTGATCGGGATGTTTTGCGAAGTATTCGCGGATCGTGCCTGTCATGGCAAGACGCAGGTCGGAGTCGATGTTGATCTTGCAGACCGCCATGCTGGCTGCCTTGCGGAGCATGTCTTCCGGTATGCCTATTGCGTCGGGCATCTTTCCGCCGTTGGCATTTATCATTTCAACATACTTCGGAATAACGGATGACGCGCCGTGCAGTACTATCGGGAAATTGGGGAGGCGCTTGCCGATCTCCTCGAGGATGTCGAAGCGGAGCTGCGGCTTCTGGCCGGGTTTGAATTTATAAGCACCATGGCTTGTGCCGATCGCGATTGCCAGGGAGTCAACGCCCGTCCTTCCGACGAATTCCTCAACCTGATCGGGATCGGTAAACAATGCGTCTTCATCAGATACGTTGACGTCATCTTCTATACCCGCCAGGCGGCCAAGCTCGCCTTCTACGACAACGCCGTGAGCATGAGCATATTCTACGACCTGTTTTGTCAGCTTGATATTTTCTTCAAACGAGAGATGGCTCCCGTCGATCATTACCGAGGTAAATCCGCCGTCGATGCAGCTCTTGCAGAGTTCAAAAGTATCGCCGTGATCGAGGTGCAGGCATATCGGCAAGCCGGTTTCTATTTCAGCGGCTTCAACAAGCTTCATCAGGTAAGTGTGGTTTGCATACTTTCTGGCACCCGAAGAGACCTGGAGGATAAGCGGAGCGTTCTCCTCTTTTGCGGCCTCGGTGATACCCTGAATTATCTCCATATTATTAACGTTGAAAGCACCTATGGCATAACCGCCCTCATATGCTTTCCTGAACATTTCAGTGGACGTTACTAACGGCATAAATACATCTCCTTTACTTTATAAAAAATACCATTATGTCAATATGTCCTCTTAATATTCTATCAATACGACATAAATAAATCAACAGAAACAACTGATATTTTTAACCAATCATTATGCGCCCGGACGGATAAAATTGTTCATAATTTAACACAATGACTGGCAAATTGACAAAAATCAAAACCAACGGTATGATAAAACCATGCCATTGTTGAAAAGAGGGAATATGATTGTTGACCCAGGAAGCAATTGACCTGCTGGTGTTGAATAAGCTGAACGATTCAAAGAGCTGGTATGAAGAACACAAGCAGGAGATACGCAAAGTAGTTATCGAACCTTTTTTTGAGCTGATCGAGGAGCTTGCTCCGACGATGCTGTCGATCGACGGGGAGATCGTGGTCGAGCCGAGAGTGGATCGTACTCTCTCGCGCATATACAGGGATACGCGGTTCACAAAAGACAAGTCCCGATACAGGGACAGCATCTGGCTCTACTTCAACAGGGAAAAGAAGCTTTACCCCGGATATCCTTCTTTTTTCTTTGAGTTGAAACCATACCTCTCGTGGTGGGGCTGCGGGACCTACCGCAGGGACGACGCACTTGCGGAAGCGTGCAGGAAAATGATCCTTGACCGGGACCCGCTGTTCCTTGAGTTGAAAGAGGTATATGAAAAACAGTCATATTTCAGGCTCGACGAAGAGGACCGCTTCAAGCGCACCCGCTTTCCCGACGAGCCTGAGGACATCAGGATCTGGCTTGACCGCCGCACGATCTATCTGATACACATAGAAGAAGACGTCACGAAGGTTTTTACTGCCGATCTGGCAGAACGCCTGCGCAGGGATTTTCTTTCACTGGTGCCGCTGTATCGTTTTCTTGCTTCGGCTTATGATCGGGTCTATCGCCCCTTATAGAGGCACTTAGATTTTACGGAGTATCTTTCTTGCAAGCTCCGCATCGCTGTCGGGTACGTCATTTATATCATAGCGCGCACGGTTGTATGCCTGGATGAATGCCTTCGTATCTTCCCGAAGAGCGCGGTCGGCTTCTTCCGTCAGTTCGTTGGGTGTCAGGCTGAGCAGATGGGATTTGTTCACCGTCAGGCGCTTGAGAAGCTGTTTGAAAACGAACCTAATTTTTGCCCTGTTGTCGGGGAAATCGTCGAACCTCGGGGGCCGATAGGTGATCCTGTCCCAAAAGTCCGAAATGTTTCTGGCAAGTTCTTTCCTGAATCCGCCCTTTTCCAGCAGATCCTCGGTTTCGTCGATGTAATCTTCGCTTTCGTCGTTTCTCAGCTTTTCGAGCAGTGACTGCAGCCACGAAGGAAGATTTTGAACGGCCTTTCTGATAAACCTGTAAATCACGATCAGCAGAAGGAATGTCGCGCAAACGATTATGACTATTACGACTATCCTGACTATCAGCTCTATGATCGGGTTGGGACCTTTGGCTCCACCTTCCATAAACCCGGGGAATCCGGCCGAGGTACCGGCTCCGTCCCCGCCTTCCCCCGCCATGAGGTTGACTATGAAATAGATCAGCCTAAGGATCTGAAGGGCTATGAATTTTGCGGCCGCTATGACGAAGTCTTTCAGCTTCCCTATATTTGCGACGAAAAAACCGGCCGCTATCATGACCGAGAGCATCAGGATATTGTTCCTTCTCATCCCCGGCGGATATTTGCATCTTCTGGATGACGGAAGGTTGAACTTGGCAGCGTCGCGAAGGTTCTCACGATTGAACGTGTAGAGTCCTGCGACCAGGAAC
>JAAYMG010000043.1 GCA_012521525.1 Clostridiales bacterium
ACCGTTACCGTGCGGTGTTTGAGACGACCTATATGCCCGGCAGCATCGAGGCTGTAAGTTACAAGGACGGTAAGGAAATCAGCCGTACACAACTGAAAACAGTGGGGGCTCCCGCCAGGGTATCGCTTTACCCTGAAAGGATGGAAATCGCTTCTGGTGGTGAAAGCCTCTGCTATGTAAAAGTAGCTGTTGAGGACGCTGATGGGAATCATGTGCCGGACGCAGCTATCAAACTACAGGCTGAAGTGACCGGTGCTGCTGAACTTGCCGGTTTTGGTTCAGCTAACCCGGTAACTGAAGAAAACTATACCACCGGCATATTTACAACGTTCAATGGGCTGGCACAAGCAGTGCTGAGGTCGGGCACGGCAGCGGGTAAAGCAGAACTTAAAGTTTCATCCGAACTGGGAGAATCGACTGTAACTATAGATGTAATTTAATGTCCGGTTCAAAGATCAATTTCAGCATCATAGAAATAGTTATTCTTTGCTTGAAACCTGCGAAATCTTGCCATGGTACTGCAAGGACGACTGCGGATTTTACCGGCTCTGAGGATTATGTATTTCATGCGGACGGCGGATTCAGTTGGGTCGCACCGTATTTAGCCGGATCATATGCTTTACGCGTACAGGTCAAACCGGACATAACTCCGGAAAAGTTCTGGATAACAGCGATGCAAATAGCAAGCGAGCAAACGTTTTACATTCATAATGCACAGACAGTGGCCAATGCCCAGAAACCGGAAGCCTCTAAGTTTTGGCATGTGACAGACCCTGTGGCTTTGATGGAAGCGTTAAAAGAACGATAAAATGAACGGTTCTTTTGTCTTTGAATTTGCATAGACAAAAGAACCGTTCTCAGTAAACAGACGAAATCCTGATCAACGATGGACTTTATTTGACAACTTCAAAAACTGAATCAAACTCTTTGCGCGGAATTGAAATTTCAGGTTTTTGCGGACTTTGCCCATATTTTTAACCGGTACTATATGCTTGGTTTATCACTGCCTGGTTATTTGAGTCCCTGCTCAAAGGCTTGGATAACTGCGGCAGGAAATGCATTCTTCTGTTGGCTTTTCCGTATCCCTTACTTGTACCGGCTGTAAAATAGAAGTCGCTTTGATGCGTAATATCTTAGAATGTATATTTCTTTACTGATATGAGTTGGATCAGAATTATCAAAATCGTTGTCGCCAAAGTGATGAATAAGATATTTTGGATGCCTTTGAGAGTGATCACTACAGCAGATAAACTGGAGCCGAAAGCATTTCCGAGGAAGATGCATGAGCTGTTCAGGCTGAGGACAAACCTTGATCTGTTTTCGGTCACCTGCGCTATACCCGTGTTCAGATGGATTCCTGTAAACCATGCACACAGCACCATGAGCGTGGTAAAAATCAATGTCCCCCACTTTAACGGTTGGAAAGCGATCATCAGCAAAACCATTGCAAATTGCAATACGGCACCTATAAGCATCGATTTGGCGTATCCGATCTTATCCAAAACTATGCCGCCGATCCAGTTTCCTATGAAGCTTGCTATCCCGAATACAACCAGGATAATGCTCATCGCCGATTCAAAGGAGGGGAACAGTTCAATTAGATAGGGTGTAATGTATGTATAAAATCCGCCGTACCCCAGGAACATGAGCATCGTAAAGGCTATGATCAACAAGACCCTTCCGTCTTTGACATAATTAAGCTCATTTTTTAGGTCGACCTCTGATGAGTCGGGACTGCCATCTGAAAGGCTGAAATGAAAATATATCAGTGCTGCCGCCATCATGGCGTCAAGGATCAGGAAGATTTCACGCCAGCCGAGCAGGGACGATAGCGCCCGGGTCAACGGGACGCCTACCACCATTGCCAGGGAGTTGCCAGCTACGAGAAATGCCATCGTACGTCCCTGTCTTTCTTTGCCTGTAATAGACAGCACTAATGAAAGTGACAGGACACCGTAGCTGTTAACTGCGACACCCATTATAAAACGGATGACAAGTAGGACCCCATAACTTTTTACCGTAACCAGTATCAATGCTGTCAAAATGGCGATAAGGAGCATTATTTTCAACAGTTTTACACGGTTTATTTTTCTGAATATCACAAGCGTGAACGGACCACCGAACGCTGCGCCGTACGAATACAAAGTGTTCAATAGTCCCGCACTGGCGACCGTGATATTTAACGAAGCGGCAACTTTGTCCAGGATACCGCCAAATACTGAAGCGATCATGGAAAGCACGAAGTTCATCGCGGTGAAAGCCAGGATGGTAATAAACGGCTTTTTCATTATCCATACTCCTTATGTATTTTTTTGAAATACTATTGCCACTAAATGGAGTATATACCTTGAAGCTTGCTCCATGTCAAGCCCCTTATAATGCATCCGTGTAAATACATGTGATAATGATTGACCATAATCATACTAAAATTGCTCCCTCAACTTAATGAGGTCAGGTGTTTGAGATGAGAACATGCAGTTGCCGTGCCATCGACGGCTTTCAAGAGAAGCAGGAATGCACCCCCAATTAATCTGGCATAAAA
>JAAYMG010000399.1 GCA_012521525.1 Clostridiales bacterium
CTGTAGCTCAGTAGGTAGAGCAGGGGACTGAAAATCCCCGTGTCGGTGGTTCGATTCCGCCCGGAGGCACCATATGCGGGAGTGACTCAGTGGTAGAGTGTCACCTTGCCAAGGTGAAAGTCGCGAGTTCGAATCTCGTCTTCCGCTCCAGCATTGTCGGCAGGTAAGACCTGCCGACAATGAAATAAGGCGCCATAGCCAAGCGGTAAGGCAGGAGCCTGCAAAGCTCTCATCCCCAGTTCGATTCTGGGTGGCGCCTCCAAAAGGAAAACTCCGAAAGATGTTGTCTTTCGGAGTTTTTTATTTCCGGAAAAGCGCTGTCCGGGCAATACTGCATGATTTACTTACGCTAAAGCAGGGTAAATGGATCCGGCTCATTTTCTTTGTTGCGCATTGCTGCCCTGTATACAAGATAAGCGATAAACAGGCTAAGAATTGCGAGCACAGTAACTACGATATAGTACGGAGTAGCAACTTTGAGTACATGAACCTCGGTCATCGCGTATGGCGCATAGAACAGAGCGTGAAGCAGACCCGCTGCATACAACAGGTACATTCTGAACGGCTTTACTGCCGAGTACCAAACCAGGAAAGTCAAACCGATAATAATTGCGCAATACAGGTAGCGTTCGATTCCTGCCATAACGATCTCTGCGGGTGTTTGACCGGCGAGCCTGTTGAAGAGTTCCGGGTAGTCCAGGCCTGCTGCGCCTGCCAACAGATTAGAGTTCTGCCTGTAGGTGAGCCAGCTGTAAATCACATAACGGATCCCGACAAGGAATAAAGAATCGACAGAGCAGAATCCAAAGCTGAATGCTATTGCAGCGCTGTGCGAGGCATACCACCGCTTCATGAAATAAAATATCAGGAATTTGCCGCCCTCAATTATAACTGCGGAACCGAATCCGATGACGAGCATATACAGGGCCGGGTTTGCGACCATTCTGTTATAAAAAGGGGAATCGGGGTCGATGATCCAATTTCGTACCTGGGATTCGGCAAACAGCACAAGGATCATCCATCCGGCTGCACCGACCAGGAAAGGAACCAGTTTCAACTGATATCTCCGGCGGAGCAGAACGAAAAGAAGGGGAAGGCCTGCAATGCATAACAGGCCTGTGATCAGTAATGTGATGATGTTGATGCTTGGAATGATCACGTTGCTGAATAATATAACCATTTCCTACCTGCCATTATAAAACCTTGATATATTGGTTCGTCAAGTAATTTGATACGGCCTTCGGGGATATTGATGTATGATCGCAAGCAAAATCATGATCACAGGCTGGGCTTTTCTTTTAATTCCTTGAGCTTCAAAATCATTTGTACGGCACCTTCAATGCCTGTTACTGAGGTGTCGATCGATAGGTGGTAGTTTTCTGACGAAGCCCAGTCCCTGCCGGTGTAATAGCTGTAGTAGCTTGATCTTTGCTTATCGATGCGGCGTAAACGGTTTTCCAGTACCTTTTTATCGATCCCGGGGTTATCTCTTTTCAGATTTTCGATCCTGTACTTCATTGGGGCATGCGTGAAAACGGTTATAAGACCCGGTTCGTCGCGGAGGATGTAGTCGGCGCAGCGCCCTACGATAATACAGGACTCCCTGGCTACGTTCCGTATTACATCGGCCTGTATCGCAAAGAGCTTTTCGTTGGAGAGTATATCATCATGCTGATAGAACCAGCCCTTTGACGCATATGAGTCCATAACAAGCGAGAAAAGCAGGCTTTTTGACGGTCTTTCGTCGGCATTTTCAAAAACTGATTCCACATATCCGCTTTCCTTTGAGGCAAGCGCTATGAGTTCCTTGTCGTAGAACTTTACGCCGAGAGCTTTTGAAAGTTTCATCCCGACTTCTCTGCCTCCGCTCCCGTACTGGCGGTTTATGGTGATGATGAATTTTTCGGCCATACTCTACCCCTCCTCGTCAACAGCTGCTGCAATATCCCTCAAGGGTATTATATCTTCAATACTTTCCGACTGCAAGCAGGAACTTCCGGTAAGGCAACTTGCGACTTGTTTTTTCAATATACTGCTGTTATACTTATCATGATGTTATATAAGTAATGCACATTGAACTTTTTGGGGGGCCGATGTTGGAGTTTTTCAGAAACCTGCTTGACGGGTTCAACTTTTACTTCATTCCTGCCGCGCTGATATGCATACCCGTGCATGAGTGTTCACACGGTTATGCCGCCTGGAAACTGGGGGACCCTACCGCTCGCAGGATGGGAAGGCTGTCGCTGAATCCTTTCAAACATTTCGATCCTGTCGGTGTTATCCTGCTTATCGTTGCGGGATTCGGGTGGGCAAAACCGGTGCCCGTAGACACCAGGTATTTCAGGCATCCGAGGCGGGATATGGCGTTGACTTCACTTGCCGGGCCGGTATCCAACTTCGCTCTTGCTTTTTTGATGCTTGTTTTGCTGAATGTCGCGATACGGTTGTTGCCGCCAACCAGGATCGCGGATATCATAGTCAGCTTTCTGCTGAATACTGCATTGTTGAGTATCGGGCTTGGGGTGTTCAACCTGATACCGATCCCGCCGCTGGATGGTTCGAAGATATTGTTTTCGTTCCTGCCTGACCGCGTATATTACACCATCCTCCGTTATGAGAGGTATGGTATGCTGGTCCTTCTGGCCCTTATATATCTGGACATTATCACCGGACCTCTCAATGTGGTAAGGTTTTGGGTGTCCGACAAACTGCTGAATTTGGCGGATTTGCCGTTCAGACTGATCCGGCAGATCTTCTAGCGGATGTATGAAAATGCAGATATCAAGAACAGAACGCAGCAAACATTTTTTTCGCCGCTGCGCTAAGGGGGCATTATGGAGACTCCGACCTTCCACCTGGAAAAAGTGATCAGAAGCAAGGACGATTATGAGGATTTTGAAGGTCCTCTCGATCTGATACTCTATCTTCTGTCCAAGAATAAAATAGAGATCAAGGACATCAGGATCTCCGATATCCTCGATCAGTATATGGATTATTTGAAAGAGATGGAAAGGCTCGACCTGGAAATAGCAAGCGAGTTTGTGGCAATGGCTTCGCACCTTCTTTATTTAAAGACCAGGATGCTCCTTTCGATCGATGATGCCGAAGTAAACGAAGAAATGGAGAGCCTGATCAAATCCCTTGAAGAGAGAAGCCGCATGATCGAGTACAGAAAAATGCTCCTTGGTGTGGAGTACCTCAGTGAGCGCGCGGAAGCGGGAAGGGACATATTTGTAAAAAATCCGGAACCCATTGAAATCGACAAAACATATCCATATACGCACGACCCGGAACTGCTGCCTGCCATCATCCTTGAAATAAGGAAGCGTACGAAAAGGAAAATGCCTCCGCCCGTTTCATCTTTTCAAGGCATAGTGGGCAGGGAAGCTTTCCCTGTTTCGGTGAAGATAAACGAACTTCTCCAGCAGTTCATTTTCCGTCCCGTAGCAAAACTGAAACAGCTCATTGTCGGCTGTAAGAGCAGATCTGAGATCGTTGCCACATTTTTGGCCGTTCTGGAGCTCTGCAAGGAGAATAAGGCATATATCAGTCCGGGTGCCGATGACTATGAGATATGCCGCGTCCCGGACAAAGAGGTCCAATAATTTTGCAGGTGAATGGTGAAATCCATGGATATACATGAAATAGAAACCGCTTTGGAGGGCATACTGTTTCCAGCGGGTGATCCGGTCCCTGCAGACAGGCTGTCGGCAGTATTGGGAATAGACCGTCAGCTTCTTGAGCATGCTCTTGACAATTTGTCCGATTATTACAAATTCAACCGCAGAGGGATCAGGCTTGTCAGGCTGGAGGATTCATATCAGCTGACTACCGCAGCGGAATGTGCCGAATACGTCCGTCAGATCCTTGAAGTACGAAGGCAGCCAGCGATCTCGAAAGCGGCATTGGAAGTGCTTTCCATAATTGCATATTATCAGCCTACAACACGGGCGTATATTGAACAGATCAGGGGAGTTGACAGTTCCGGAACCATAAACACATTGCTTGAACGTTCTCTTATCCAGGAGTGCGGTTACCTGGACGTTCCCGGAAAACCCAAGCTGTACAGGACGACATCGAACTTTCTGAGGGCATTCGGGATTTCGTCGATAGAAGAACTCCCTCAGATCAGCGATTATGAACAGGCTGAAGGCCAAATGGCATTTGAGGATCTTGACAGTGAGTATGCCGTGGCCCTTCAAGGCAAGGGCAAGGTCGAAAGCCCGGAGGAAATCCCGGGTGAAAATGAGGATGAAGGATCGGACCGGAATATTCGTCAGATCGATGAGGAAAGCCTGGGAGAATTGATGGAGTTGTCTGACGAATAAAAGCCAGCCGGAATCAAAGGCCGATGTTTCGGAAAGACCAGGACGATCGACGGAATGCGGAGGTTCTATGTTAGGCTGGATAATACTGGGGTCTCTTATAATGCTTATTATCGTACTTTTTTTAGTACGAATAGGCGTAATCTTTCGGTACAATCAGGAAGACGGCTTCGAAGCGTACATGAAGGCCGCCTTTGTAAAAGTCCTGGTATATTCGAGTAAGCGAAAAAAAGATTCCTCGGAAAGAATAAGAGAAAAGCTGGTGGGCGGAAAAAAGGGCAAGGACAAGGAAGGTGAAGATGCGGAAGAGAAGGCCGGAAGGCTCGGCCGCCTGCTTGAAAATTACAATCTGATCCGCGGGTCGGTAAGGCGCCTGGGAAGGGCCGCAAGCATAGATGTTTTAAGCGTGCGGTTCGTTGCCGCCGCAAAGGACGACCCGGCAAAGGCCGCAATAATGTACGGGAGAGCATGGGCGATCGAAGGTATAATTATCGGATTATTGGAAAATAACATTAAGGTACGGAAAAGGGATATTTCGATCGAAGTGGACTATATGGCCGAGCGTCCCGTGATCAGTTTTTCGCTCCAATTGACCGCCACGGTCGCAGGGATATTGAATGCGGTGATCGGTCTTCTTTCTGACATGATTTCATTAAAACGCGATAAATCAAAAACACTACATGAAAAGGGCGGTGCATAGAATGGAAAAGCCAATCGTTGACATGATGTCGGTAACTCTTCAAAAGATCAAGGAAATGGTCGATGTAAACACGATCGTCGGACAGGCGATCACCGCTCCCGACGGGACAACGATAATTCCGGTCTCGAAGCTGTGCTTTGGTTTTGCATCCGGAGGAAGTGACTTCAGCGGCAGGAACGACGACCAGAACTTCGGCGGCGGCAGCGGCGCCGGTGTAAATATCGTACCGGTAGCGTTCCTGGTCGTTTCCAACGGGAATGTAAAACTATTGCCTGTATCGCAGCCGGCAGGCAATACCGTTGATCGCGTTGTCGAGATGATCCCGGGTATCGTTGACAAGATCTCAGAAATGTTTGACAAAGATTGCAAAGAGAAAAAGCAGAAGGACAAGAAGGAACATAAGGAGAGCAAATCAAATCATTCTGACTCGGATGAGTAGATAAGAAAGCAAAGCCGATCTGCATAAGTTATACGGAATAAAAAAGACCGTCCTGCGAAAAACTACGCAGGGCGTTTCTATTTTGCCTCACTCCTGATCCATGCAAACGGACCACCATAAATAATGCCATTTCAAAGAGATGCATGCCGGGTGTGGTCCGGAGACAGATCATGCAATACCGAAAGGATCCGACCGGTGATCAAAAGCAACTCTTGCAGCAGGAAAAACGGTGATATAATAATGAGGAAATGTAAATATAGCGTACCAGTTTTCTCAGGAAAGTCATTTGCAAGGTTTGCGTTCATACTTGCCGCACTGTTTTGCTGCGGGATCGCAGCCAATGCTTCCGCGGCTGTGAATGAGGGCCGTCCGAATGTGTCGGCTGCATCCGCCGTCGTATATGATTCGGACAGCAACAGATTCCTGTATGAAAAGGACGCGGACCGCAGGATGAAGATCGCCAGCACGACAAAGATCATGACAGCGATAGTGGTGCTGGAAAACTTCGATCTGGATGACGTCGTGACTATTGAAAGAAGGCACTACTCAGAAGGATCATCCATGTACCTCAGAGAGGGAGAGAAGGTCACGGTACGTGATCTGCTGTACGGGCTTATGCTGATGTCAGGCAATGACGCAGCGCTGGCTTTGGCATACCATTGCGCGGGCAGCCCGGATGAATTCGCGGTACTGATGAATAATAAGGCCAAAGAGCTGGGTCTGGAGAACAGTTCATTCAGAAATCCGAGCGGCCTTGACCAGGATGGTCATTATTCCACGGCCAGGGACATGGCGCTGCTTGCCTCATACTGCATGAAAAACAGGGATTTCAGGGAGATCGTCGGCACAAAAAGCGGAACCTATGCAGGAAGATATATGTCAAATCACAACAAGCTCCTCTTCCGGCTTGAAGGGACCACCGGCCTGAAAACCGGTTACACGAAGTCCGCCGGACGATGCCTTGTTTCTGCAGTAAAAAGGAACGGACGGGAGATCATCATGGTTACCCTGAATGCCCCGGATGACTGGCGCGATCACACGTTACTATGCAATTGGGCTTTCGGATCATACAGCGAGACTGTTATTGCTTCCGTGGGAGAAGAGTGCCTCGAAATTTCTGTCCAAAACGGTACAAGACCGAGGGTCGGGGTCAGCTTTGCGGATGACTGCAGTGTATGGCTGGCAGAAGGAGAAAACGTCGAAAAGGTGCTTTACCTGCCTAAGTTCGTGTATGCGCCCGTCTTCAAGGGTGACAGAGCAGGCGAAATGGCTGTGCTGGTGAACGGAATCCCGTTAAAGAC
>JAAYMG010000400.1 GCA_012521525.1 Clostridiales bacterium
AAGACAGCTGGAACGTTTTATAAGCGGTGAGACAAAGGTCGTCGTCGCGACCGACGCCATCGGAATGGGCTTGAATCTGCCGATACGGCGTGTGATATTCATGAGCGACGAAAAATACGATGGCACCGAAATCAGGAGACTGCGTCCACATGAGGTCAAGCAGATCGCCGGCAGGGCGGGAAGACGCGGGATATACAATATAGGTTATGTCATGGCGAGCGAAAACTGCGATGGCATCGATGAACTGCTGATCGAACCGAACACCAAACTGCAAAAAGCGTATTTAGGTTTCTCCGAGGTCCTGCTCAATATAGATGCAGACCTGATGGAAGTGCTGAAGATCTGGGCCAATATGCCAACCAGTCCGTTATTTACAAAAACCGATATCACCCGGACGCTATTCCTTATCAATGAGCTTAGGATCAGAGGCTTCAACTTTACCAAGCTGGAGCTCCTGAAACTGACGAATATCCCGTTTTCTGAGGACAACCCCACGGTATTCACGCTTTGGCTGACATACTGCGACCGCTACAGAAAGAAGCGCGAAATACATCTGCCCGTTCCGGAGAGCGAAGATCTTTACGGGTTGGAAGACTACTACAAGTGCCTGGACCTGTACTACTCCTTTTGCAAGGCGATGGGATTGCCTTATGACATGGAACTGATACGGGAGAAAAAGCTCGAAACGGCCAACAAGATAAACGAGATCCTCATATCCGAAATCTCGACGCACGGCAAAACATGCAGGATATGCGACGCAAAACTGAGCTGGGACTATCCCTTCGGCATTTGCGAGGAGTGCTACAAGAAAGGCTACTCATGGAATACAAGATACCAGCAGGTCTCAGAGTTCAGCAATCTCAGGGGTTCGCGTGATCCATTCGGCGACAGGGCAAATTCCGGGACTTACAATAATGACAGGGAACCGGTATCGATCGGCGGCCATAAACCCTCATACAAAAACAATCGGGGAAGACATTGAATCATGGCTGCTTAAAATATTACAAGTATTTGCTTGTCTAAACTGACGGCGGATGATATACTAGAGGCGATCGCTTATGCTTATTTGATCCTGATGAAATGATAAGACAGCTGATAAATACTGCATGATATCGTAAGACATGGCTCGGCTTTGCAACAGGGGGAGGTTGTCCGAAGCCGGGATAAGAATATTTTGAAAAGGTGAGAGAGAATGGATCTGTTTAAGAAATGCGAAGAGTTTACCTCCGCAAAAGAAGCAAGGGAACTTGGGATCTATCCGTACTTCCACGCTCTTGAGTCGCGCCAGGATGTAGAAGTGATGATGGAGGGCAAAAGGCGTATAATGCTCGGTTCGAACAACTACCTGGGACTGACTGTCCATCCCGAGGTGATCGAGGCCGCCATAAAGGCAGTCGAGCAATATGGCTCGGGGTGTTCCGGGTCGAGGTTCCTTAACGGCACGCTGAAGCTTCATCTTGAACTTGAACAGGAACTGGCCGATTTTCTCGGCAAAGAGGCAGTGATGACTTTTTCCACCGGCTTCCAGAGCAATTTGGGTATCATAAGCGCCATTGCCTCCCGGCACGATTATATCCTGTGCGACAGGGAAAACCATGCCAGCATTTACGACGGCTGCAGGCTCAGCTATGCGAAGATGCTCCGCTACAGGCATAACGACATGGAGGACCTTGAAAGGTTACTCAATACCGTTCCCGACAACGCAGGCAAGCTTATAGTGACCGACGGTGTATTCAGCATGGGAGGAGATATCTGCAACCTGCCAGAAATCGTAAGGCTTGCGAAGAAATACGGCGCAAGGGTCATGGTAGACGATGCCCACGGACTGGGAGTCCTCGGCAACGGAGGAAGGGGAACTGCTGATTTCTTCGGACTGACCGATGAAGTAGACATCATAATGGGCACTTTCAGCAAGTCCCTCGCAAGCCTTGGCGGATTTATGGCCGCAGACAGCTATGTCGTCGATTTCGTAAAGCATACGTCCCGGCCGTTCATTTTCTGCGCTTCTATCCCGCCGTCAAACTGTGCGGCTGCATTGGCGGCGCTGCGCATATTGAAAAGGGAACCCGAGCTCCCGCAGCGCCTGATAAACCTGGCAAAATACGTGCGTAACGGTCTGACTGAGCGCGGGATCAGCATAAGAGAATCCAACTATGGGATAACGCCTATCATTCCGCTGTATACGTACACGCCGATCGCAACTCTGACAAAATCCAAGATGCTGTATGACGCCGGTGTGTATGTAAATCCGGTATTGCCGCCTGCTACACCGCCTAACGAATGTCTGCTGCGGACAAGTTATATGGCTTCACACACAGAATCCCTGCTCGACGAAGCCATGGATATCATAAAAGAAACATTTGAAAAACACGACAAAATGATGGCTGCCGAAGGACACCTCCCGCAGGAAGACAGCTTCACTGAGCAGACCGAATGATCGGGGGGCACCCAATGAGAAAAACGGTCGTTATAACCGGAGGTTCAAGCGGTATCGGAAGTGAACTTGTAAAGGTTTTCGCAGCCGGCGATTATACAGTTTATAACTTGAGCCGCAGGCCGGGAGAGCATGGCGGACTGGACAATGTCATACATATTCCGACCGACATTACCGATACCGGACAGGTGGAGCTCGCTTTCAGGCGGATAGAAGAAGAAACCGGACGGGCGGATATATTGATAAACAACGCCGGTTTTGGTATATCCGGAGCCGTTGAGTTCACTGAACCCGATGATGCCAGGAGACTGTTTGATGTCAACTTTTTCGGCGTTTTTGAATGTATAAGGCATGCCGTGAAGCTTATGCGCAGGAATAACGGCGGCCGTATAATCAATGTCAGTTCCGCAGCGGCTGTTTTTCCGATACCTTTTCAGGCGTTCTACTCAGCATCAAAAGCCGCCGTC
>JAAYMG010000401.1 GCA_012521525.1 Clostridiales bacterium
CGGTGTCCCAAAGCCGGGCCGCAGGAAACTCCAGGAGTATTTTGCGCCTCTGAGGGAGAAGAGGAACGACCGCAACCGCAGGATGGTCGCGAATATCAATTCTATAGTATCACCTCACGGGATTGTTCTTGATTTCGATAAAGACGTACTACCGATTTCGCAATACAGATATGGCGGAGCGGTTACCGAAAGGCACCTTCTCTATGCGTTGGGAGAAAAGATAGTAAACAACGCGGAACATAAAGGGACGCTCAGGTTTTTGGAACAGGTACTGAAAATCAGGGTTGGGGAAAAACAGCGTATGCAGCTGTCCGATCCGGATAACCCGCATTTCAAATATGACCTGTTAGGCGTTCTCAAAGCCGAACTCGTAGAAAAGATATATGTCCCCGCAGAGGAGGAATGTATTCCGATAGCAGAACTTGTCCGCCTTGGGCGGGAAGTTGATGCGATAGTATGTTACGCTTATCTGGGCGATGTGGGCGATTCGGTCACAGGAGATAAGAAGTCCGCAAAATTTGAGGATGACTATCTCGAAGAACTTCTTGACCAATTGAAGGCTTTTGGTGTAGAAGGCATAACGTATATGCCATCGAGGAACACGGAACAGCAGCTTACCAGGCTGCAGAAGCTGTGCAGGGAGCGCGGTTTTGCCGAGATCTCAGGTGAAGACATTAACTCACCGAGACAGGGGTTTATCTGCGAACAACTGGCAAAGCCGCAGTTTTCTCATCTGATCGATGCCACGTGGAAGCTGATAGAGCACGAAAGAAATGCCCGGTAACCTGAATCGACTTTAGTACGCTCTTACCACACTGTCTCTGAAATTCGTCCCATACTCGCAACCTTTAACCATCTCTTAATTTGCAACTGACTCTTAGCTTGCAACTATATGATTCGCTGGTCGATCGTACTGATATATCAAATATGTAGCGCGATTTTAATCACATGATGTTGAAACAGAGATTTTACGATACCTCCCTGATCCGTCAACAGACGACTTTCTCAAATAATTCGAAAAGAGGTGTGTTATGAAAACAAAAGCCGTCAGACTGTATGGAAAGAATGACCTCAGGCTCGAAGAGTTTGACCTGCCCCCGATAAAGGACGACGAGATCCTTGCCAGGGTGGTGGCCGACAGTATATGCATGTCAACATATAAAGCCCTGATCCAGGGTGAGGACCATAAGCGCGTTCCCAAAAATGTCAGAGAGAACCCGGTGATCATAGGACATGAATTTGCCGGCGAGATACTCGAAGTAGGAGCCAAGTGGGCGGACAAATTCAAGCCCGGCCAGAAGTTTACCCTGCAGCCCGCGCTGAACTATAAGGGGAGCCTTGCTTCGCCTGGATATTCTTATGCCTATATCGGCGGAGACGCTACCTATATTGTAATACCTAATGAAGTCATGGAGATGGATTGCCTGCTGACTTTTTCCGGTGACAGTTATTTCGGAGGAGCACTGGCAGAGCCGCTGTCATGCGTAGCAGGGACATTCCACGCGATGTACCACACTACCAGGGGCTCTTATGAGCACAAGATGGGCATCAAGGACGGCGGTAAGATGGCGATCCTAGCCGGAGTCGGCCCGATGGGGCTAGCCGCTATCAATTACATCCTGAAAGCGGATCTGCGCCCGTCACTCCTGGTCGTTACCGACATAGACGAGTCCAGGCTCGACAGGGCAAGGATGATCCTGTCGCCGGAAATGGCCAAAAAGGACGGTGTGGAACTGGTTTATCTAAATACAGGCAAAATCGAAAACCCGGTCGATAAGCTTATGGAAATTTCGGGAGGAACGGGCTACGATGATGTTCTCGTATTTGCGCCTGTGGCCTCTGTCGTTGAGCAGGGAGACAAAATCCTCGGCCAGGACGGGTGCCTCAACTTCTTTGCGGGGCCGTCGGATCCCAACTTCTCCGCGAGGTTCAACTTCTACAATGTGCATTATGCGGGCACGCATGTTGTCGGCACATCAGGCGGAAACACTGATGATATGCGCGAAGTCCTGGATATGATGGGCCGCGGTCTAATCGACCCGTCGATACTGGTGACCCATATCGGCGGTCTCGATGCTGTTGCGGAGACGACAGCGAATCTGCCCAAAATACCGGGTGCAAAGAAACTGATTTACACGAATATATCCTTGCCGCTTACGGCAATAAGCGATTTTGAGGAAATGGGCAAAACCGACCCGCTTTTCAGAAAGCTGCATGAAATCACATCGGCAAACAACGGACTTTGGAACGCGGAAGCGGAAAAATACCTACTTGAAAATGCAAAAGCGATTTAACTGTGTGAAAGGGTGAACATGGATGGCTTCGGCAGTCGTGATGCCAAAGGCAGGAATTACAGTTGAAACATGCATCATGGGTAAATGGGAAAAGAAAGTTGGCGACCGGGTAAATCCGGGCGACATCCTTTTCACGTATGAGACCGATAAGGCTTCATTTGAGTGCGAGTCCACCGCGGAAGGAGAGCTGCTTGAGATCTTTTTCCGGGAGGGGGACGAGGTCCCGGTATTGGTCAACGTGTGCGCTATAGGTGAAAAGGGGGAAGACGTGTCTTCTCTGCGCCCCGACGCAGCCGGACTGCCGGATACGACTGCCGTGCAAACCTCGACGGCTGAAAGGCCCTCGCCCGCTGATGATTTGTCTGCAGAAACTGTGAAATCGACACACGTTGATGGTCAAGATTCAAAGGATGCCGAGTCTGAAACCGGCATATTGAAAATATCCCCGAGGGCCAGGAACCTTGCGGAACGCAGCGGAGCAGATGTGCGTCTTGCTGTTCCGACAGGTCCTCATGGCCGTATCATAGAGCGTGATATACGAACGCTGCTGGAATCCGGCGCAGCCTTGAAGGCAGAAGGGGACGCGCCAGGGCAGGCGGCAGGTACCTCGACTGCAGCCGCGGAGCTCAGGGTTCCCGAAAGCATAGGCTACAAGGATGTCAAGTTCAGCGGGATCCGCCGAGCGATCGCAAAGGCAATGCACAGTTCGCTTTCGAGCATGGCCCAGCTCACGCATCACCATACATTCGACGCAAGCGAAATAACGGAATACCGCAAAAAGCTCAAGAACTCGGGCGGAGACGAGTCCGGCATAACTATTACCGATATGATCCTTTACGCCGTATCTAGGACTCTCATCAATCATCCGGACCTCAACGCGAACATGATCGACGAAAATACGATAAGGCAGTTTGACCACGTCCACCTGGGACTTGCGGTAGATACACCCCGAGGGCTCATCGTTCCGACGATTTTCAACGCAGATCTGAAGTCTCTTCTTGAAATATCGAGGGAGGCAAAGATGCTCGCGGAAGCGGCACGTACGGGAAGCATAAACCCGGATCTGCTGAAAGGCGGGACTTTTACGGTATCCAATCTTGGCTCATACGGCGTTGAGATGTTCACACCTGTCATAAATCCGCCTCAGACAGGGATCCTGGGAGTTTGCAGCATCGTACAGAGAGTGAGGGAAGTTGAAGGCAGGATAACGACTTATCCGGCCATGGGCTTGTCGCTCACATATGATCACAGGGCAGTGGACGGTGCACCCGCGGCCCGGTTTATGTCCGAGCTCGTTAAGAATCTCGAGAATTTCACACTGCTGCTGGCAAAGTAAGATTGTGCTGACGGACGTGGAAAGGAGAAGGCCATGCAAAAATACGATCTGATGGTAATCGGAGGAGGCCCGGGAGGATACGATGCGGCCGAACGTGCCGGGGAACAGGGTCTGAAAGTAGTGCTTTTTGAAAAACGTGCGCTCGGCGGCGTATGTCTCAACGAGGGATGCATCCCCACAAAGACATTTCTCAATTCCGCCAAGTTTTACAGTCATGCTCTCCATGGAGAAAACTTCGGGGTAATCGCAAAAGAAGTCACTTTCGACCACGCGAAGGTAGTAAAGAGGAAGAAGAAAGTCGTAAGGACCCTGGTTGCCGGCGTCGGCATGAAAATGAAGCAAAACAATGTCACTGTCATTCCCAAGTTCGCCCGGATTACCGGGAAGGCAGACGACGGGTTTACGGCAGAGGCCGACGGAGAGGTCTTTGCCGCACCGAAGCTGATAATCGCGACCGGTTCGGAGCCTGTCGTCCCTCCCATACCGGGACTGAAGGAGGGCCTCGAGAGCGGATTCGTGATGACGAGCCGTGAGATCCTCGACCTTGAAAAGCTGCCCGGCAGCCTGGTCGTCATCGGTGGCGGCGTGATCGGGCTTGAGATGGCCTGCTATTTTGCGACCGTCGGTGTCAGGGTGACGGTCATAGAGATGCTGGACAGGATCGCCGGAAATACGGATATAGATATCAGCAATACGTTGATGAAAATTTACATGGGCCAGGGAATGGAGTTCTATCTTTCAAGCAAGGTGACTTCGGTAGGGTCCGGCAGCGTGACATTTGAAAAAGACGGCAGCACAAGAACAGTTCAGGCAGATGCCGTCCTCCTTTCGGCGGGCAGAAGGCCGAGCACCGGCGGCATAGGACTCGAAACGATCGGCGTCTATACCGAGAGGGGAGCGATCGTCACCGACGAGTTCATGCGCACGAACGTGGCGGGCGTATATGCCGTTGGCGATGTAAACGGCAAATCGATGCTTGCCCATACGGCATACCGCGAAGCCGATGTTGCAGTAAACCATATAGCAGGCAAAAAGGACAGGATGCGTTACAACGCCGTGCCCTCCGTTATATACACCAACCCTGAAGTCGCGGTAGTCGGTGAGACCGAGGAGAGCGCAAAAGCAAAGGGACTGGACGTCAGGACCGTACGTCTCCCGCTGACATACTCAGGCAGGTATGTTGCCGAAGTCGACAGAGGAGAAGGTTTCTGCAAGCTGGTGCTGGACAAGGGGACGAACAGGCTTCTGGGCGTCCACATGATCGGAAGCTACGTATCCGAGATCATATACGGAGCTGCGTTGATGCTTGAAACGGAGCTTCCCGCGGAGCAGTTGAAAAAGGTAATATTCCCGCATCCCACAGTAAGCGAAATCATACGTGAAGCTCTGTTTCACGCGTAAATAGGAGGAGGTCTTCCACAATGCCAAAATCCCTGTTCATATCTCCGGAGGAAGTCAGAAAACCGGGGAGAATAATATTCAAGGACATCCCTGTAAACAGTTACAACAAGACCATCGAGGAAGAAAGATCCCGCTACTCCGATGATGACTTTGTACGGATTTTCCGGGATATGGCGATACTCCGTGAGTTCGAATATATGCTGACCCAGATAAAGACCCAGGGAGTATATAACGGTGTCGAGACGACATATCCCGGTCCTGCCCACCTTTCCCTCGGACAGGAAGCGGCTGCAGTAGGACAGGCATACCTGCTTGGCACGGATGACTATATATTCGGCAGCCACAGAAGCCACAGTGAGATACTTGCAAAATCCCTGTCGGCCATCCATAAACTGAACGACGAAGAGCTTATGAATATCATGGAGAACTTCCTCGGAGGGAAGACTCTCCTCGCCGTGCAAAAGGTGAGCAGGGCGGAAAGTGTAAAGGAACTGGCTATCGATTTTGTCCTCTACGGGACCCTTGCCGAAATATTCGCACGGGAAAACGGATTCCATATGGGCATGGGAGGTTCGATGCACGCGTTCTTCCTGCCCTTCGGCGTGTATCCGAACAACGCAATAGTCGGCGGCTCTGCCACGATAGCCGCCGGAGCGGCTTTGTACAAGAAGATCAACGGCAAAAACGGGATAGTTGTCGCCAATATAGGTGACGGTTCACTTGGCTGCGGACCTGTTTGGGAAGCGCTCAACTTTGCCGCCATGGATCAGTACAGGACGCTTTGGGAAGAGAGCAAGCGAGGCGGAATGCCGATACTTTTCAACATAGTCAACAACGGTTACGGTATGGGCGGACAGACCCGCGGAGAAACAATGGCTTATGATATGCTCGCCAGGATCGGCGCCGGTATCAGCCCGACACAACTTCATGCAGAGCGCATCGACGGATACAATCCGCTGGCGGTGATCGACGCCATGGAGCGCAAGCTGAAAATACTGCGCCAAGGAGACGGGCCGGTCCTTCTCGACGTCATAACCTACCGTTTCGTCGGGCACTCAACATCCGACCAGAATGCTTACAGGACTAAGGAAGAGATCGACGCCTGGCGCGAGGTCGATCCGATGCTCACATATCGCGAGCAGCTGGTAAAGGCCGGTATCGCCCGGGACAGCAGGTTCGAAGAAATCCTGAATGAAACTGCCGAGCGCATGACTCATGTCTGCAAGTGGGCTTCGGACTTTGAGATATCACCGTATGTAAACTTCCGCAAAGATCCCGCCGTCATTGAAAAGATCATGTTCTCAAACGGAAAGGTGGAGTCCTTTGGCGATAAAGAACCCGAAGTACTCGGACCGAAGGGATCCTGCTCGCGTTATGAACAGATCCGGAAAAAAGAGCGCGCAGCTTTTGTGGACGGCAAG
>JAAYMG010000402.1 GCA_012521525.1 Clostridiales bacterium
CCCTTGCCGCCCCTGAATCGAAAAAACACCGGAAACATATGTCCAAGGATCACAAAGATCCCGGCAACAAGTTTCCCCATGAAGCCCAGCATACTACCTGCAATAAGCACTGCAGTGACACACTTCAGGACGTCCCCCGCCAATACGCCAAGGGCGCTCTTTGTGCCGAAGGACCTTATATAGTTTGTGATACCCGCGTTCCCGCTGCCAAATCCGCGGATATCCGAGCCGTTTGCGTATTTGGAAATAATGATCGAAAAATTCAGGCTCCCAAGCAGATAGGACAAGGCTATGACGATTATATACTTGATTGTATCGCTCATATGCAACCTCATTTCTCGGACTACTATTGTTCGCCTCTTTGCTTGACCGTTATCCGGACAGGCGTCCCCTCGAATCCGCAGACGTCCCGGATCCGATTTTCAATATAACGCTGATATGAGTAATGGAACAGCTCGGCGTCGTTGAGGAACACGACAAAGTTCGGGGGGCGGACTCCGGTCTGGGTAATATAGTATATGCGAAGCCTTTTCCCTTTTTTCGCAGGCGGCTGCATCCTTGCCATGGCATCGGCCAAAATGTTGTTGAGAACGCCGGTAGTGACTCTCTTACCGGACTCCTCATACACCTTGTTTATCAAGCCGAACAGCTTGTTCACCCTTTGACCTGTCTCGGCCGATATAAACAGGATTGGGGCGTAGTCCATGTAACGCAGCCCTTCCCGGACTTCCTTTTCCATGTTTCTCATCGTATCTTCGTCTTTTTCGACAAGGTCCCACTTGTTGACGACTATTATGCACGCTTTTCCCGCCTCGTGTGCAAGGCCGGCAACCTTTGTGTCCTGTTCGGTCACTCCTTCGGTGGCGTCAACAAGGATAAGGCATACGTCCGCCCTCTCGATCGCCATAGTAGTCCTGAGGACGCTGTATTTCTCGATCACCTCATTGACTTTTGACTGCTTGCGTAGACCGGCAGTGTCTATCAGGTTGTAGCGCCCGAATTCATTTTCGAAATAAGTGTCGATCGCGTCCCTTGTGGTGCCGGGTATGTTGCTGACTATGACCCTCTTTTCACCGAGGATGCGGTTCACAAGGGACGATTTCCCGACGTTCGGCTTGCCGATTATGGCCACGTTTATCGGGGGATCGTCTTCGCTTTCAGCGGACTCCGGCGGGAAATACTTCAGGCACTCGTCCAGCAGTTCACCGGTGCCGATACCGTGAAAAGCGGAAACGGCGATCGGCTCCCCGAGCCCGAGATTGTAAAATTCGAACAGCTCTGGCGGCGGATCACCGGGGGTGTCGCACTTATTTACGGCCAGAACTATCGGCTTTTTTGAGCGCAGAAGCATATCCGCGACTTCCTGATCGGCAGCAGTAACACCGACCCGTACATCAGTTACCAGTACTATTACGTCGGCGGTATCTATCGCTATGTTGGCTTGTTCGCGCATAAACAGCAGCATCTCGTCGTTGGTCTTCGGCTCTATACCGCCTGTATCCACCAACTCGAAACGCCTTCCGTCCCATTCACATTCGGCATAAATGCGGTCGCGGGTAACGCCCGGTGTGTCCTCGACGATGGAAATACGCTTCCCCACCAGGCGGTTGAACAGCATGGATTTTCCCACATTCGGCCTTCCAACGATCGCTACCAGGGGCAGAGACAATCGGTTCACCTCTTCAAAATCACATCTACAAGAGCGGCTCCGTCGTTTGCAACGGGTATTAATTTGACCCCGAGAGCACGCTCAACGTCCTCCACGGTAATATCGTCAAGAAAAACCGTTTCTCCGGCCCTGAGCATATTGCCGGGTATCAGGAGCCTCGACGGAAGCTTCTCACGCCGGAGCTGCCCGATCAGGTCTCCGCCCGTCACAAGGCCGGATACGGTGATTTCTTCCCCGAAAAACCGGTTATTTATTGCATATACCGTGCCATCCATATTATTGCATTTTGAACGTAAAAGGTCAATAAGTTTGCTCATTATGGGAGCAAAGAGCGCGCCCGTCGCAATTGCAAACGGTTCAACGCTTTCGATTTTGCCCGCCTCCTCGAGGGCAAGGCAAAACTCCTCTTCAAAAAGTGCCGCCATCCCCACTCCGTTTTCGATCTGGGGAAAGTCTTCATAGTATTCCACATCCGGCAGGGGGATACCCGCCTTAAGGTAGAGTTCGTCCGCGCAGTAAAAAAGGCGTGTGCCGAGGACCTTTTTGCAACGGTCCCCGATCTCATCCACCAGCCCGATAACGCTCAGCGCTTCCTCCTTCGTTAAGGGCCTGAGCGGTGTAAGCCCCTGCCGATATCTTGTGATCCCGACCGGTACGACAGATACGCTGGACATCGCCGGATAAAGGCCCTGGAGGTCGTCAAGCGTGCGTCTCAGCTCTTCTCCGTCATTATATCCGGGGCACAGGACGATCTGTCCGTTCAAAATAAGGCCGGCATCGGCAAATTCCTTTAAATATTCAAGGGACTTCCCGGCGTTGCGGTTTCCCAGCATCCTTACCCTCAGGTCGGGGTTCGTCGTGTGCACGGAGATGTTGATCGGACTTATGCGCATCCTGATAATTCGGTCTGCGTCTTTCCTCGTCAGGTTCGTAAGCGTGATATAGTTGCCCTGCAAAAAACTCAGCCGCGCATCGTCGTCCTTGAAGTAAAGCGTTTCCCGCATTCCGGGGGGCATCTGGTCAATAAAGCAGAAGATGCACCGGTTCGAACACGTGCGGGGGCTGTCCATGAGGTAGGTCTCAAAGTCGATCCCAAGGCCTTCTCCCTCTTCCTTTTCGATGTGCAGGGTGATATTCCTGCCGTCACGTTTGACCACGATGTCAAATTCTTCTTCGTAGGAGTAGAACTGCAGATCCAATACGTCACGAACGGCATGCCCCGCGACCGAAACCAGTTCGTCTCCGGTGCGGACCCCTGCCCTGTCAGCAGGCCCTGCCTTATCGACTCTAATTATCCTCGCCATATTTTTACACCCCCTTGCCTTTTTTATTACACGACCGGCGTCCAACGCCAATTGCCTCATAAAACACATCAATCCGGCAGCCGCCGGATTGATCAGTCGTTATTTCTTGCTGTCTTCCACCGCAAGCACTTCGCGTCCTTTGTAGCTTCCGCAGGCTCTGCATGCCCTGTGGGGCAGTCGGAAAGCGCCACATTTCGAACATGTGACCAATGAAGGCGCGCTGAGCTTCCAGTGTGAGCTGCGCCGTTTGTCACGTCGGGCTTTGGATGTTTTTCTCTTTGGAACCGCCATTTTGACACCTCCTTCTGTCTGCAGAAATCTGCGGTCTGCTCGCGGGGATCATCGGCAGGTTATTTATTGAAATAGTTTTTTAGTTTTTCCAGCCGTGGATCTATTTCGGGCGGGCAGTCGCACTCACCCTCATTGAGATTCTTTCCACAACGTGGACATATCCCCTTACAATCCGGACTGCAAAGCATCCTCATGTCGCTATTTAATATGATAGCGGACCGGACGACCTCATCTATATCCACCGTTGCGTTCTCGATCAGAACCACATCGGCGTTTTCAATGTCATCCGGGTCTTCGAGTGATTCGGCCAGTACCGTTTCCGTGTCTATCGTGTAGGGTCTTTCCACTTCCGCGGCACAGCGATCGCAATCAAACCTGATGATTGTATCACATTTTGCTTCGAGATACAATACTCCGGCGCTGTTGTAAACCTTGCCGACGATTCGCGCAGGATTCACAAACGGCTTGGAGAAGTTTATTTCCAGGTCGCGGAAATCGGCTTCGTAGTCAAATGGAATGGAACCGCCCGGATAATCGATGATCTCATTCAAATTCAAAA
>JAAYMG010000403.1 GCA_012521525.1 Clostridiales bacterium
AGCGCCCTTACGATTGGGATCCCGCCTCTGAGCAGCGTCGCCAGAGTCCTTACAAACCTGGAAATAACGGTCTTTGAGATGAGTGAACCTACCAGAGGCATCCGCAACTTCCTTCTCTCCCACAGCTCATGCCCGATGCGGCTGCGAAAGAACATGACTACGGCCAATGCCATAGCCGATAAAACCAGGAGCCACACGTACCAAAAGCCGCGCATGCTGTCCGATAAGTCGTATATGAACTGCGTGACAGCCGGTATTTCCGTTGCTGAGGACGTAAAATCCTTGAAAGAAGGGACCAAAAATACCATCATAACAATGAACATCACTAAGGCAAAGGAACCGACAAACCTCGGGTAGTTGACCGCAGACTTTATGTTGCTGCGCAGTTTCATTTCCTTTTCCAGGTGTACCGACAGCCTGCTCAATATGTCTGTCAGGTTCCCGCCCAATTCCCCGGCGCGCAGCATCGATACAAACAGGTCATCAAATATCTCGGGGAACTTCCCGAATGCATCAGCCAGGGAAGCGCCTGCCGTGACATCGGCAGTGATTTTTTTCAGCGCCTTGGCCAGCACCGCATTTGTCGATTGGTTCGCCAAAATCGCAAGGGACTGCGGGACCGTTACCCCCGAACTGATCAGTGTTGCGAACTGCCTGGTCAGGCGGGACAGATCGGATATGCGCACTTTGCGGCTTGTCTGCAGCGGAAAAAGGTATACCGGTTTTTTGACACGGACCGAGTATGCATAGAGGCCGGTTTCGCGCAGGATCGTGACGACGTCCTCCGGCCTGTCCGCCTCGGCCACGCCGCGGTAGACTTTTTTGCTCTTTCCTATTGCTTCATAGGCATACTGAGGCATCCGCACAACCTCCGATCCCCAAAACGATACCGTATCATACCATGTCTGTTATGTACCGTCGATCACCGCAATCAGATCCTTCACCCTCTGGATCTCCTCCGGACTTGCGGTCAGGTACATAATATAGCGATAGCCGTCGTCTTTTGCTATGTTAGTTGAGATCTTGAACTGCGACGACGGTATCCCGCTGAGCTCGGAAATGAGGATGCGCCGGTTGTAAAGCCGCGATGCGCCGTCGGGGGCCGTTGAAGAATCTATCGGGAGGGTGATCGACGGCGATTTCATGTCAAGAGCGTCAATTATCCTTGCAACCGTGTCTATATAGTCGGCTTCTGCAGAAACCATGATCGACCTTGCAAACTGTGAATACGGGAAGGTATATATCCTCAGATTCGGTATCGACAAGGCCTGCAGCTTCCTCGACATTTCCTCCGCCGTGATGTTGTACAGCCTGAACACTTCAAATGTGCCAAGGTCGTCAACCCCGGAGTTGTCTATGCCGCTTATGATCTTCCTGGCCTCGCCGATAGCGTCGGGTGAACCGACGAGCCAGAGCGTCTTCCTCAATTTGGCAGAAGTGAAGACTTTAATGTCCAAATCGGATCCGGCACCCATCTCGCTCAGCAGAGAAATCACGACGTCCGAAGAAATGTTGGCAAGCTTGTACTGTTCGATCCTCTTGCTTGTATAGTAAGATCCCTTTGAGGAGTAATTCTCGACCACGTCGACTATCGAACGTATCGTGTCTATCGCTGCGAAATCCTCACTGCTCGCATATATGTACAGGACATCCGTTTTCCCTTCCAGTATGAAGCCGGACGGCAGGG
Organism: Clostridiales bacterium; assembly: GCA_012521525.1. Taxonomy (GTDB): domain Bacteria; phylum Bacillota; class Clostridia; order Oscillospirales; family JAAYOS01; genus JAAYOS01. Next base: position 1,688 of record JAAYMG010000403.1, read on the forward strand.
ACAGCTGCTCAAGGATGGCCTTGAATTCGTCGGCGGCGATGTACTCCAGGGAGACCGGTCTGAAGTTGTTTCGGATCTCGGCGCTGCCCAGCTCCAGGTTTGCATTTTTGTCCAGCATCCTGATGATCTGCCTTACTTTGACAAGGTCTCCTGCAAAGCCCTGGACCCACAGCGACTTGCTGTTTGCTGGCGCCTGCAGCACGGTAACTTTTAACCCTATTTCTCTGATGTGATCGGCAAGGGTCTGCGCAGTAATATACTTCAGCTTGTACTCCGCGATCTCCAGCTTTTCCTGGTAGTTGTCCCTAATATCGTCGCGGTCTCCGAAGACTATTATGTCCCCGTCCTGGATCCAGACCATTCCCGCGGCTTTGGAGACACTGTCCAATGCCTGTATGGGGGTAACTTCGTCGAGCCTGATCGAGATTTCGACGGGAGTTCCCTTGAATATCACGCTTGCACCGGTGTGGATCGCTATCGCCGACAGCACGTCCCTTATGTCCGCTTTCCTAACATTTACGGAAATCAGGGAAGCCTTCAGCAGGTCTTCGGTACTCAAAAACACCTTTTGAGTACCCGCATCAGACACATCTTTTTCCGACACCTGTGATTGTCCGGTCCTTGTGCCTGTGTCCGTCTCACCTTTCTCCGGAACCTGCGGCGTGTCGGCATCGGAACCCGCATCCTCATCCGAATATGCTGCGGGAATCACAAGGCTGCTCCCGGTGATGATCAGATTTTTATCTTTGATATCGTTTGCAGCAGCGATCGCTTCAACGCTTACCCCGAATCTTTCCGCTATGAGCTCGAGGTAGTCTCCGCGCTGTACAGTATAATAAGTAAGCGCATTTGTTTGTACGATCAGAAGGCTGAGCAAACAGACCGGCACAAACAGTTTGAAAATTCTTCCGATTCTCCGCAAAAGCCTACTCCCGCCCTTCAAACCCGACAACGATCCTTTGCTCGCCGTCGGTAAGAATCGCACTGTCTCCGCTTATCTCCGCAAGGCTCCATCCGGAGTCCCCGACGTCTTCATCTATTCCGACAATATAACTTGAGGACCCGTCGGTAAAAATCGCGGTAGTCCTCCCGTCGTCGCCCCTCAGTATACCCGTGAGCCTTATCCGTCCGACAGATATGCCGGCATCAGAACCAAAGGGGTCTTTTTCGGGAACGACCCGGCCCGAGTCGGGAAGGATCTCGACCGTAGGCGTTTCGACCGGCGGGTCATCCGACGCACGGACTTTGTCTCCCGATTGCAGACGGTCATCCCCGTCCCCTGCCGATCCCGGATTGAGCAGAAGCAGAGTGATCGTAATCAGCACGATGATGCATAAAGCTATAAGCACTACTATCGTCGGCCTTTTTATTGCCTTGAGTTCCGTCTTTACCTCTCCGTTTTCTTTCTTTCGATTAAGCAGTTTTATCATTTTTTCCTCAAATATGTAAAAAAAACAAAATTTGCAAAAATTATTGCATTATTTGATGTTTCTCTATATTATAATATTATAAGGATTGATATTAGTCAATATCAATTCCGCGAAAAAGGGTTGTAACGGCGTTTTTTTGCAACAATAAGGCGATATTTCCCGCAGGATGCCGAATCGGCTTTTTCCTCATCCGGGATTCGCCGGTCCGGGGGTGGTAATGGCAAGGCCTGTATTTAGCCGCTTAGCTCACGACAATCTGAAACTCCTTCCATATTATCCATTCATAACCTTATTATCGAGTAATATATTGATATTTTTAAGGAAATGATGTAAAATAAAGCTAGGGCTGATCCATTTCGGTACGCCGCAAACCGTCAATCTGCGGCATCCGCAACTGGCATTTCGTGCAAAGCGGAAGGAGTAAGCCATGAAAAAACTGAGAGTGTTTTTATTGGTCGCAACAGGTCTTCTGGCCGGCATCGGTTTGGTCTTTTTGATCGTTCGCTATCTTGACAAACTGACAGAACTTTTCCGAGCTTTCAGGAAGCAGGCTTTTCTAAAGCTCGAAGTAGGTCCGTGCAACGCAGAAGTCCCCGAACACGACACTGACGAAAGCCGGGAAGCGTTTTATCCCGGATATGACACAGAAATAAATTCGGAAGGGAGTTTCCAGCCCGATACCCCTTCTGAGGAATAGTTATATTTTCCCATGGAGGATTAATCTTTAATGCCGATCAAAATACCAACCGGTTTACCTGCGCAATCTATCCTTGAAAAGGAAAACATTTTTGTCATGCCGGAAGCCCGGGCCCTGACACAGGATATCCGGCCGCTGAAGCTCCTGATCCTTAATTTGATGCCCAATAAGATCGTAACCGAAACACAGCTTCTCAGATGTCTGTCGAATACCCCTCTTCAAATCGAGATAGACCTTTTGCAAACTTCCACACACGTGTCAAAAAACACATCAGCCGAGCATTTAGTTACATTTTATACGACATTCGACAAGATCCGGGACCGCAAATATGACGGTATGATAATTACCGGCGCTCCCGTAGAACATCTGGATTTTGAAGAAGTGGACTATTGGGACGAATTATGCATGATCATGGGATGGAGCGCAAAAAACGTATTTTCCACGTTCCATATCTGCTGGGGAGCTCAGGCGGCTCTTTACTACCATTACGGGATACCCAAGTATCCCCTTCCCAAGAAGA
>JAAYMG010000404.1 GCA_012521525.1 Clostridiales bacterium
TGGATTTGGTGAGCGCTGCGGAAATGCCAACCTTAGCACTATCATCCCCAACCTCCAGTTGAAGCTTGGATATTCCTGCATTCCTGATTCGAACATGTCCCAACTTACTACCACAGCTCGATATATAGCCGAGGTTTCAAACATCCCGATAGTCGGTTATGAACCTTATGTCGGCAACAGCGCTTTTGCCCACAAGGCTGGCATGCATGCGGACGGGGTAACCAAGGTATCCCAGTCCTTTGAGCACGTCGACCCGGCCGTCGTCGGAAACAGCAGAAGGTTCCTTATCTCGGAGATGGCCGGCAGGACCACGCTCATGCAAAAACTTCAGAACATCTGTCCCGATCTTACAAGAGACTCTCCGCAGACAAAGGAGATCACGGATATCCTCAAAAAGCTCGAATTTGAAGGCTACCAGTTCGACGCTGCCGAAACCAGCTTTGAGCTTGTGGTCCGCAGACAACTGCAGCAGTATAAGCCGTTTTTTGAGCTGGTACACTTCAAGATAATCGGCGAAAAACCTGCCGTGGTAGGATACAACTCTTCGGCCACCATAAAGATCCGGGTCGGCGACAAAGAAGAGATCACCGCCGCAGAAGGAGACGGTCCGGTTCATGCTCTCGACAGCGCCCTCAGGAAAGCACTCTATGTGTTCTATCCCGAGCTGCGCAAATCCAGACTGTCCGACTACAAGGTACGCGTGCTGAATCCCCAGGCGGCTACTGCGGCAAAAGTCCGCGTCCTGATCGAGTCGACCGACGGCGAGGACGTGTGGTCCACGGTAGGTGTATCAACGGACATAATCGAGGCCAGTTGGATCGCTCTGGTCGATTCGATCGAGTACAAACTGCTTAAAGAACGCCAAAAACAGAAAAAACTTGCTACAGGAGGCAACTGATATGGGAATGACGATGTCGCAAAAAATCCTCGCGGCACATGCCGGTCTTGACTCGGTATCCCCCGGTCAACTGATCGAAGCGTCCGTCGACATGGTTCTGGCAAACGACGTAACGGCTCCGGTTTCCGTGGTGGAGTTCGAAAAAGCCGGGCTTGAGTCAGTCTTCGATAAGGATAAAGTCGCATTTGTAATGGACCATTTTACACCGAACAAGGACATCAAAGCGGCAGAACAGTGCAAACTCGTCAGGCAATTTGCATGCAGGAAAGAGATCACACATTTTTACGACGTCGGAGAAATGGGCGTCGAGCATGCCCTTCTGCCCGAAAAAGGGCTGGTGGCACCGGGCGAACTCGTGATCGGGGCCGATTCCCACACCTGTACATACGGTGCCCTGGGTGCCTTTTCAACAGGAATGGGCAGCACAGATATAGCATACGGCATTGCAGCCGGACGGACGTGGCTGAAAGTCCCGTCGGCGCTAAAATTCGTACTCAAGGGCAAGCCCCGGGGATGGGTCTCCGGTAAAGATGTGATCCTCCATATAATCGGTCTTATCGGCGTTGACGGAGCGCTGTATAAATCGATGGAATTCACCGGTGAAGGTATTGCCCACCTCTCAATCGATGACCGCTTCACGATTGCGAATATGGCAATAGAAGCAGGCGCCAAAAACGGTATCTTCCCTGTGGATGACGTAACGATGGAGTATGTCGGAGGTCGTGTTGACAGGCAATTCACCGTCTATTCCGCAGATGATGATGCCGAATACGATGCGGTATACGAAATCGATCTCGGAGCACTTGAACCTACGGTTGCCTTCCCCCACCTCCCCGAAAACACTTATGAAGTGAAGTCGGCACCGCATGTGGAAATCGATCAGGTCGTGATCGGGTCCTGCACCAACGGCAGGCTGAGCGACCTGAGGATAGCGGCGCAGGTAATGAAAGGGAAAAAGGTCAAAAAAGGCGTTCGCGTTATCGTAATTCCCGCAACGCAGCAGATTTGGCTCGAGGCTATGAAAGAGGGCCTTTTCGATATATTTGTCAATGCGGGTGCTGTCGTAAGCACACCGACATGCGGGCCTTGCCTGGGCGGCCATATGGGTATCCTTGCAAAGGGGGAGCGCGCAGTCGCCACCACAAACCGCAACTTCGTCGGAAGGATGGGGCACCCCCAATCCGAGGTCTACCTGGCCAGTCCTGCGGTCGCAGCGGCATCGGCAATTGCCGGTTATATAACGACTCCTGACCAGCTGTGATCGGACCCGGTCTGTTCAGACCTGTATATACCTAAATACTCATTCTACTTATCATGACTGAACTGTTCTTAGTGTTCTGTTCTTTGTGCTCTGTTCTGTTCTTTTCTTTTCCTTTCCCATTACATCTTTTTCTGGATTGGCATCCTTATATCGATCTAATGCATACTGATTGGAGGGCAATATGAAAGCAACTGGTAAGGTTTTTAAGTACGGCGACAACATTGATACCGATGTAATCATACCGGCCAGATATTTGAATACGACGGACCATGCCGAACTGGCGTCCCACTGCATGGAGGACATTGACAAGGAGTTCATAAAAAATGTCGAAGCAGGGGATGTCATGGTTGCAGGCAGGAACTTCGGATGCGGCTCATCCCGCGAGCATGCTCCCATTGCGATAAAGGCAAGCGGTATTTCCTGTGTGATCGCAAAGAGTTTTGCCCGCATTTTTTACCGGAATGCCATCAATACGGGACTGGCGATCATTGAATGCGAAGAAGCCGCGGATAAGATAGAAAACGGAGACCGCGTTGAGGTCGACTTCGATTCCGGAACGATCAAGAATCTGACCAGGAATGAAGTTTATAAAACTCAGCCTTTCCCGGCATTCATTCAAAGGATCATCGATGCCGGCGGGCTGTTGAAAACCATCCAAAAATGATGCACGGAGGATTCTTATGGCAGAGTTCAATATAGCGCTCGTTAAGGGAGACGGGATCGGTCCGGACATTATCGACGAGGCTGTCGCGGTCCTTAACGAAATCGGTAACATCTACGGGCACACATTCAACTTTGAGGATGCTGTTGCGGGCGGTCGTGCGATCGACCTGTATGGGGAACCGTTGCCCCAATCTTCGGTTGACATATGCCTGAAATCTGACAGCGTACTCCTCGGAGCAGTCGGAGGCCCGAA
>JAAYMG010000405.1 GCA_012521525.1 Clostridiales bacterium
CTTTATCCTGTTCCCTGACGTACGCCCAATATTCAGCAGGCGTCTGTTCCTTTTCGACGGCTGTGAGTTCCCCGATTTTCACAAGGTCCTTGAGCTTCTCATTAATAAATGGCTGGAAGCAGGCAGGGACATGGTCTTTGTGGTATCTATGCAGTGCCACGCATTCACGGCAGCGTCCGTGCCATTCGCAAAACGTCTGCGGGCATGTACATCTGAGCACTTCCGGATCCCTGGCAAGTTCACGGTTTTTCTGAATCAATTCATAATATTCATCTTTCGTCCGCATATTATGACCCCCTCTATAAAATGGTGGAATAGTCCTCCTATCTCAAGGACAATGCAGGAAAACCATCTCATTGTCTCAGTCCATTTTTCATCTGTTCCCTGTATATAAAAACCGTTTCTCTGTCCGGAGCATCAACTCCTCAGGACCTTCTCCATCGGTTTGCCCTTGGCCAGTTCGTCGACCAGTTTGTCCAGCCACCGTATTTTCTGCATGAGCGGTTCTTTGATCTCCTCGACGCGATGCCCGCAAATCACGCCTGTGATTTTAACAGCGCTCGGGTTTATCTGCGGAGCCTCATTAAAGAAGGTTTCATAATCGACATTCCTCTCGAGTTGGGCTTGCAAACCCGAGTCATCATACCCCGTCAGCCAGCAGATCACGGTATCGACCTCGGATTTGGTGCGGCCTTTCCGCTCCGCTTTCTGGACAAGAAGGGGATAAACCTTTGAAAACGGCATTTTGTAAACTCTCTCAAGTGTCACGATATATCACTCCCATGTATTCCAACTACCCGCAATATAATGCTTGCTTCACGTTCCTCTCTTTCTCACTTAATCGCAAAATATACATTTATGATATCATATTCCCCGTTTGGCTGTCCGCAAACCAGTCTATTTTTTATACCTTTTTAAGTTTCGATGTAACATAATAGCACAGCCATTCGTCTTTATAAACAGAGCGAGTTCCGGGAAAGATGGTGCATTGAATGACTGAAGACAATCTGATATCCGTTGAAGATATTTGCGAGCAGACCTGGGAACCTCTTTACCGGTTCATTTACTATAAGGTCCAGAACAGAGAAGAGGCAGAAGACATCACACAGGAAACATATACAAGGTCGTTGTCCTGGCCCGGGTTCGACAGGATTAGGCCCGGCAGATATATGGCGTTTTTCAGAACTGTAGCCATGAACATAATCAGGGACCGCTGGCGCCGGAAAAAAGCCAGGGGAACGAATATCGATCTTGATTCGATCGCTCAGATCGAAGCTGCAGACAATGATATTGCAGAGACGGCAAACCAGCAGATGTTCATAAGACGCTCATTGGACAAATTAAGCGATGATCAGCGTAAAGTCGTAGAATTGAGGATAATAAAAGGATACTCGGTATCCGAGACCGCCAAAATAATGGATATAAAAGCCGGGAACGTCCGGGTTTTGCAGTACCGGGCCCTGAAAAGCCTGGTAACCATCATGAAGGAAGAGGAGAATTGCCATGAGTAATAATGTGAAAAAGCTATCGGCCTTTATCGACAGTCTGAATAATGAAAAAAACCCTGCCGTTAAGGCTGATTCCGAAGAATTGGACAGATTGTTCGATGCTGTACGGCAAATCAAGGCCCTGAAGCCTCCTGCAATGCCCGGTGAAAGTTTTCCGCGCAGTATCGTCCAAAACCTGACCAGGAAAAACAGGCAACCGATAAAAGCCGGAAGGCGGACCTGGATAGGCGGCACAGCCGGTATCGCCGCAGTATTGGCTGTTGCTTTGATGGTGAATTTCGCAGGCGTGATAAGAAACTCATACGTTGTCTATGCCGTGGAGCAGGCCTATAACGATGTTAAAGCTTATCACGGCACACTGGAAATCATATTTGGCAATGAAGCCGGCGAAACGCAGACACAGTCCGTACTCGATGTTTGGGTCGATAAAAACGGGAATTACTATATCGAAGTGCTGGAAGGGTCGTATAAAGGTCTGAAGACAGTAAGCAACGGCGAAAAGGTATGGCAGTCCTCCGCTGATGAAAATTTGATGAACGCTCTTCCTTTATTTACTGAAACCAATAAGTTCATATTTGAGTTGGGAAATGAAATCGATGAACTGAAAAATGCAGAGTCTGCCCGTATCATCGGGGATGATGATATATCCGGCAGGCCGGCCTATATCATGGAAGTAGCGCCCAAAGGCGGTTTGCCCTATAGGCTGTGGGTCGATAAGGATGCCAGGATACCGCTTCAGAAGCAGAGTTCAATGTATAAGGCAATCCAATATACTACAAGATATGTCGAGATCAACTTTATAGAATCCATTCCGGAGGAGTTTATGACAACCGATCCGGAAGCAGGATTCAGAGAAGCGGATCTGGCTGAAGCTAAACATGAAGACGGCCTCACAGGCAAGAATGCAGGCAAACCTGCTGACAGTCCCGAAGTCATTGCCGATAACAGCGGCGCCGCCGGGTTTAAGCCGGAATACACAGTGGATGTGGATATGGAAATTGAAAAGGCAGAACAGTTATCCGTCGATTCAGGCAGTTCGCCCTGGAAACTCGACCCGGTCTATGCAGCCCAGGTATTCGTCAGCCTGCGGATTACACCTGAAGGGATAATCGGTGATTACCCGGTAGAATATGATGATTTCACAATAAACGAGAACAACGGGGTAAGAGCAAAAATAGCAGTCAACAGTGAAAAAACGGATATAAAGGCTGTTTACCTGGAAAGGCTGATCAGGCAGGACGATACAGGGGTCTGGACAGTTACGGGATATGACGTCTCTCCGCTGCCCTGAACAGATCCGTTGCACCGTACGAAAACCAGCTATGCCCTTCGCGCGGCAATGATATCCCTGACGATCGACTGGTCGACCC
>JAAYMG010000406.1 GCA_012521525.1 Clostridiales bacterium
TCCACGGGATCGCATTCTCCTTTATGAGTGTTGCAAACATGGCATTTGCAACAAGCTTCATTCCCAAAGACCGCATCGGTGAAGGCCTGGGATACAATGCCCTGGCAGCGATCGTAAGCCAGGCGGCAGGACCTAACCTGGGATACTGGCTTGCTGAAAATTACAGCTTTAAAGTCTGCTTTATGACTTCAGCTTTCCTGAGCATTGCAGCAGTGGCGTTTATGTTGATGATCCCCTATGAACATACCGACGTCAAAGCCGGTCAGGGCAAAAAGCGATTCTCGTGGGACAACCTCATCGCAAAGGAATTGATCCTGTACACCGTACTTATCTCGATTTTCAGCATGGGCAACGGCCTGTTGAATACCTATCTCGCCCTTATGGCTGAGCAACGGGGAATTCCCAACGTGACTCTGTTTTTTACCGCATATTCGGTGATGCTTCTGCTGGTACGTCCGGTATCAGGCAGGATACTTGACAGGAAGGGCATAGCCGTGGTTTTGTATCCGGCGTTTCTTATCCATGCGGCCGGTATCGTCATAGTCGGTGCGGCATCAAAGCTGTGGATGCTCATCGTTGCCGGTATCCTCAAGGCGATAGGCCAGGGCTCCGGCACTCCGTCGATCCAGGCCCACTCCGTCAAGGTCCTGGGCAGGCAGCGTGCGGGCGTGGCGTCAAGCACCACATTCATCGGGCAGGACCTGGGCAACGCCATAGCCCCGATCCTGGGGAGCTTCGTGGCCGAAAAGCACGGATATGGGACCATGTTCTACGGATATGCGGCTGTAGTTGCGATTTTGGGCTGCGGCCTTATCATGATCCAGAGAATGATTGAAAAACGCCGTGAGCAGAACACGGCCGTGAAAGGGTGATGACACAATGGCTATTATCGATCTTACGTTCCGGTCTGCAGCGTTGGGTTACAACACTACGGTGACTGTCTGCTTTCCGGAAAACAACGGCTCCGACAGGCGAACGGGAAAGCCTTATCGCTATAAGCCGGGAGTAAAATACCAGGTGCTGTGGCTTTTGACCGGCGGAGGCGGAGACAGCAGCGAATGGGTCCGCCTTACAAACATCGAAAGGTATGCTGCTGAGAAAAATCTTATCGTGATAACGCCTGCGACCTTCCTCAGTTTATACACTGACATGTATTACGGAGAAAAGCACTTTACATATCTGACCGAGGAGCTGCCGCGGGTAATGCGCTGGATGCTCCCCATCTCGGATAAGCGTGAAGATAATTTTATCGCCGGTTTTTCAATGGGCGGATACGGGGCTTTCAAGTCTGCTTTTGCGTATCCCGAAAGGTTTGCCGCGGCGGGAAGCTTCGGCGGCGCTTTGGATATGGTCAGCATCGTGAAGTCGACCCACCTTCACGACGGAGTTCTTGACAGAGATTTCCTGCTTGCATTCGGCAGCCTGGAGAATCTTGAGCACTCGGTAAACGACGATATGTATATGGCCGAAAAACAGATGAAAGCCGCAAAGGATATGCCGAAACTGTTCATTTCGGTCGGAAAAGACGATTTCACTTACTCCAGAAACGTTGAAACCAGGGATAAGCTGGTCGATTTGGGTTACGATGTGACTTGGGATACCGGAGAAGGTACTCACAGCTATGAATATTGCGACAGCAGGATCAGGGTGTTCCTTGAATGGGCGGGTCTGAAGGGAACGCCGATCTATAATACGGAGGGATGAACATGGCAAGGCTTCAGATCCACATGGAGAGCGAGATCCTGCGCTTTACCACACAGGTTGACATTGCGATACCGGAATACGGGTTTGCCGAAAGAAGAGCAGGCGTATCACCCGAAGAATACTATTCCGAAAAGAACAAGCTGCCCGTGATGTTCCTTTATCATGGCGGAACGGGTACCTGCTCCGACTGGTTCCGTTTCAGCAGGATCGAAGAGCTGTCGGAAGAGAAAAAGTTCATCGTGGTCTGCCCTACCGCCCAGAACTCCTGTTACACGAACATGGCATACGGTCCTCGCTGGTTCGATTTCATAAACATAGAACTGTACGATATGGTCCACTCCATGTTCCCGGCCTCGACCGACCCGGCCGGAAACTTCGCCGTGGGACTTTCCATGGGCGGCTATGGAGCACTCAAGAGCGCACTTACATATCCCGAAAAATTCGGCTACGGCGCTGCCATGTCATCGGCAGCATATATACCCCAGGAAGTAGCCCTGGGAATATGCCCCCTCCCGGATGGCGGGAAATCCATATTCGGAGATCCGGACAAGGTGCTCGGCAGTGACAACGACCTGTTTGCCCTGGCCGAGCGTCTGAAGGCCTCGGGCCGTGTCCTCCCAAAACTTTACAGTGCCTGCGGAACTGAAGACTTTACGTTTGAAGGGAACGTCAAGTTCAAGAACCACATGTTGGATCTTGGATACGACTTTACATGGGTGCAGGACCCCGGTTCTCACACGTGGGACTATTGGAACGACCATATCAAAATGGTTTGTGATTGGCTGCCGCTCTAAGAAAGGAGTATCATATGCGATACACTTATGGAAAGACAGGTACCGCGATCCGCGAAGCCGACACCGAAAGCGGCCGTGTAAGAGGGCTGCCGGGCAACAACCGGAGTTTCACAGTTTTCAAAGGCATCCCATATGCCGCACCTCCCGTCGGTGAACTGCGATGGAGGCCGCCCCAGCCTGCACCGAAATGGGACGGCGTACGCGAATGCTGCTATTTTTCAAGGGATCCGGTCAACTTTTTCCCTCCCTTTCCAGGCAGGATCGCGGACGAAAATAATGAATCCGAAGACTGCCTGTACCTTAACATATGGACCCCTGCAAAAAGTTCCGATGAAAAGCTTCCCGTACTCGTATGGATCTACGGCGGGGGCATGATGGGAGGGACCGCGGCCAGTTCGGTCTATGACGGTGAGGGCTTTTGCAAACGCGGCGTGATACTCGTCACCTTCAACTACAGGACGGGAGTGCTTGGCCTGCTTGCGCATCCCGAACTTTCGGAGGAAAGCGGCTATGGCGGTTCGGGGAACTATTACTTCATGGACCAGATGGCCGCCATCAAGTGGGTGAAGAGAAACATAGCCAATTTCGGCGGCGACCCTGACAGGATCACGATCTTCGGCCATTCGTCAGGAGCGATCGCGGTTACAGGCATATGCGCCTCTCCGCTGTCAAAGGGTGATTTCATAGGCGCGGCGATCCAAAGCTCAGCCGTTTTGCGGGATTTTGACGGTGTCGGGGAAATCTACCTTGCCCTTGACAAAGCCGAGCAGCGGGGTATGGACTTTGTAAGACGCTGTGGTTGCTCGAACATATCAGAATTGAGGAATGCCAGTACCGATTTGCTAAAGAAAACGTTCTGGGAATGGCCGCTCGGAAGGCACGCGTTCTGCGGGACGATCGACGGATATGTTTTTCCGGCAAGCCCCGTGCACGCGTGGTATACCGGTGCAGCGCATGATATACGTTACTTATGCGGTACCGCGGAAGACGAAGAAAACGGCCTTTTCGGCTTTCCCGGTGTGCCGAACTACCTGACAAGGGAGATGCTTTCCGAATACGCAAATAACTTCGGTGAGAAGAAGGACGACTTCCTTAAATTCTGTGAA
>JAAYMG010000407.1 GCA_012521525.1 Clostridiales bacterium
CGCGTCGAGTACGCACCTTTCGCATTCTTTCAGATCACTGATCTGGAAAACGCCATACCCCAAAACAGGCATCTTTACGCCGTTGTTCAGTTCAACGTACTGCATTCCGATTCCTCCCTTTCTTTTTTCGTTATTTCTCCATTCCGTTCATTCGCTTTTTCTGCGTTTAGCTTATTCGTTCATCTGCGTTTCGATTACTCGAATTTTCTCCGTTTCATTTACCCGTTTTTTAATCGCTATTTCTCAGTTTTGATATGTCGTTACTTCTGCTGTCTCGTTTATTCGTTGCTTCTCCGTATCATTTATCAGTTTTATAACGGTTTTTCTTCGATTCGTTTACCCGTTTTATTCGTTGCTTCTCCGATTCGTTTATTCGTTACATCACAGTTTCGTTTACTTGTTACTTCTCCGTTTCATTCATCAGTTTTTTACACTTTTTCTACGTCTCGTTTAACCGTTTTAATCGTTACTTCACCTTTCGTTTGCTCGTTACATCTGCGTTTCGTTTACTCGATGTCTTGTTATTTAGCCATGATCATGACCTTCTAATATCATCATAACTGATTGGAGCAACTCCAAGTCAAGCGGCATAATGAAGTTTTTTTATGATTTGAATAGGTAAGTCAGAAAGTGAATATACCGACAGTTACCTGCCGAAAATGAATGCTTTTACCCTTTTGGGATCCGCATTTGAGTTAAGCTTGTATATCTGCCCGGTTATGGCTTCTTCGGCTTCCTCTTTCGAAATTTCCGCGGCAGCTGCGGTCACTTCGCTTCCCCAAAAGTGTTCGACTGTGCAAAACATTGTGGAAGCCCATCCGTACTCAATACCGAAATTCGATAGTTTGTGCTGCCTTCCGCACATCGTTATGAAAAGCCCCATTTGCAAATCTACGATCGCCCTGTCGAACCTGCTTTTATCCTCTTTTGCAAATCCGCATAACTGTTTGATGATATGTATGGGAAGCGATCCATGCTCACGGATAACGTCATATACTCTCTTTGCATAATTACTGATCAGGCCGTCGCCATACATCTCATCAAAAGACCTGTTTTCACGGCGCGCTGCCAGAAAGTAAGGATACCATTCCTTTGTGATATATCCCGCTTTTCTGAAGAACACTTTGCCGTAAGCGATGTCATTCCGTTCTTCGAGCACCCGCATGCGCCATTCCCAGGGATCGGTATCGGCATCACCGGTGTGCCACCGGATTTTGCAGTCCGGCGGCGGCAGCTCATCCCAGCCGAACTTGATCAGGGTAAATACACCTTCGTCATTTCCCCCGCTTCCGAGCGAAAAACCTGCATTCAGCAACTCTCTGCAAAAATCTTCAAAATTCCGGATCATTTTCGACCTCCGGCACGCCAAAAGATGATTTTTCAAACACGAAGCATACCGCGGAACCCTCTGCTTGAATAATATGATTCCGCACCGTTGTGGTACGTAAAAACCGTGTCGTAGCGGCGGTCACAGAAGAGGGCGCCTCCGAGTTTCCTTATTTTTTCCGGGGTTTTGACCCAACTGGATGTTTTCGTATCGAATTTGCCCAGTTCCTGGAGCATTCTGTATTGCTCTTCAGTCAGAAGTTCAATGCCCATGGCATTTGCCATATTGACCGCGCTGTCTTCCGGCCTGTGCTCTTTTCTCGACTCAAGGGCTTCATGGTCGTAGCAAACGCTCCTGCGTCCTTTGGGGCTTTCCGCCGAGCAGTCGCAGAAAATATACTCATCTGTATTTTCGTCATGCAGGATGACATCCGGCTCGCCTCCGGTCATTTCCATCGCATGCAGAGACCACAGCTTTTCGGCATTAACCTCAAGTCTGGTCTGCACTTCAGACCACTCCAGGTTTGGATGCCTGTCCATGTTTTTCTCGAAACGCTCTTTCAGAGTCTTAAGCAGCTCCTCGCGTTGCTGAGGCGACAACTCCTTGCCGGATCCGATTTTGCTCATGCGGACAACCCCTTTCAAGAACCTTATAACAACATTATTAACATATATTATACTATTTGACAATAATCAGCCTTCTATTGTCTTGCAAATATATAATTGCAGGAACTTGAATGCAAATCGTAAAATGACCAAACTCAACGATTCTCATATAATCCGGGCAGTAAAATATAGGCTGACAGCCTGCCGACAGTATGGACTATAAAAGGGAGACAGCCCGCCTTCCGGGCGGACATCTCCCTTTTGCTTTTGCACACGTTTGAAGTGCGATCGTGATTACCTATAACAGGCCCCGTTTCAGCATCCCTTCTGCGATCTGAACAGCGTTTGTCGCAGCTCCCTTTCTCAGGTTGTCGGATACGCACCACAGGTTGATCGCATTGGGAGCTGTCGTATCGTCACGGATCCTGCCTACAAGGACCGCATCCTTCCATTCGCCCTTTTTCAGGTCGCAAGGCGTGGGATACACACGCTCGAGCGGATCCCGCCGGATCTCAAGCGCGTCTTTGTCATTTCTGATACCGTCAACACATACGACACCGGGTGAAAGCTCGGGGTCCGAAAGGATCTCAAATGCTTTGTCCGCGCTCATCGGCCCGGCAAACTCTGCGTTGACCGATTCTGAATGGCCCACTGCCACCGGCACCCGAACGGTCGTCGCGCTGATCAGCAGGTTCGGTTCACCGAAGATCTTGCGCATCTCATTGACTATCTTCATCTCTCCCCGTGTGTAGCCGTTCCTCTCAAAACGATCTATGTGCGGGATACAATTGAAAACGATCTCTTTTGCGAATATTTCCGGGTTTATCTGCACGGATTCATTCGCAAGAGCTTGCGCTGTTTGGCGTAAGAGTTCACCGATGCCCGCCCCGCTGTGTCCGGAAACCGATTGGTATGTTGACACAACGACCCGTCGCAGCCGGGCTGCTTTATGCAGGGGATAAAGCGTCACCGCCAGCTGTATGACCGAGCAGTTTGGATTGCAGATGAGCCGCGTATCCCCGGTGACGGCATCCATATTTATTTCGGGTATCACGAGCGGTACATTCGGATACATCCGCAGGTCCGACCCGTTGTCGATGACAGTGCATCCGAGTTTTACCGCGATATCCGCCCACTCCATGCTTGCTCCCCTGGCGCCCTCTTTTCCCGCGAAAAACACGAGATCGAGCTTTCGCAACAGGTCCTCACTGACTTTCCTCACGGTCACCTGCTGCCCGTTCAGCACTTCCTCCCTTTCCCTTGTAGCCATGATCATGATTTCGCCGTCGACCGGAAATCGTCTTTCACCCAGCACGCGGATAATATGCTCCCCGACCGGACCGACACCCAAAACGCCGACTTTCAATCCCATCGCAATACCTCCCCCGGTTATTCAGACATAATATACTTCGGCTTCCCCTGGTCGATCTCATCTTTGATATACCCGTAAAGAGAATCAAGAGTCATCAGCCCGAGGTCCCCATGCCTGCGACTCCTCACGGAAAACCCGCCCTGTTCCATATCCTTGTCTCCGACCACGAGTATATATGGTATCTTCTGAGTTTCGAAGCGCTTGATCTTTTCCCGCATATGGATCTCGGTGTAATCCGCTTCCACACGCAGTCCGAGCTTTTTCAGCTCTGTCTCCAGCTTTCTGCAATAGTCGATATGGGACTGCCTAATGGGGACTATCGCGAACTGCACCGGCGCAAACCACAGCGGGAAATCACCCTTATAATGCTCGATCAGCAATGCGACGAAGCGCTCGATGCTTCCGAATAATGCGCGGTGGACTATAAATGGTGTATGGGGCTTGCCGTCGCTCCCTATATATTTCATATTGAAGCGCCGGGGAAGGTTGAAGTCGAACTGGATCGTGCCGCACTGCCATTCCCTGCCGAGAGAGTCGAGAAGCTTCACGTCGATTTTCGGGCCGTAAAACGCGCCGCCGCCCTCATCGATATCATATTCGAGCCCGGAATCGGCAACGACCTTCTTAAGGACTTCCGTTGCCATATCCCACTCCTCATCTGAGCCTATGGATTTTGACTCCGGCCTCGTCGAAACATAGCACCTGAACCCGGTAAGTCCGAACGAGCGAAGGATATACAGCGTGAATCTGAGGGCAAAGGCCACCTCGCTTTCCACCTGTTCCGGTGTGCAAATGATATGGGCATCATCCTGGGTAAATCCCCTCACCCTCGTCAGTCCATGCAGTGTCCCCGACAACTCATACCTGTACACGGTTCCAAACTCTGCGATGCGCATGGGCAAATCGCGGTACGAGCGGGTCTCGCTGTTGTATATAGTGAAATGGAAGGGGCAGTTCATGGGCTTGAGATAATATTCTTCGCCGTCGATGTCTATGGGATTATACATGGTGTCCTTGTAGTTTTCCAGGTGACCGGAGATCTTCCAAAGCTCTGAGCGGCCGATGTGCGGGGTATAGACCCACTGGTAACCGTTCATGATATGGGCGCTCTGGCTGAACTGCTCGAGCAGGAAACGTATCATCGCCCCCTTTGGGTGCCACAGCACCAGCCCCTGGCCGATCCTCTCCGATGTAGAGAACAGGCCAAGCTGTGAACCTATCTTCTTATGATCGCGTTCAGCGGCAAGGGCCAGCCGATCCTGATAAGCCTTCAGCTCATCGGCTGTCTCAAAAGCTGTGACATATAGTCTCTGCAGCACCTTTTTTGTCGGGTCGCCGTCCTCGTACGCGCCGGAAAAACCGGACAACTCGTAAGCGCACGCCGTTTCCCTTTCCGAGAGCCATCTCTTCAGCTCCTCGATCTTACCGGGATCCAGCGTCTCCGCCATGTCGAAATCACAGAAAAACCCGTTTTCAGTGACTTCACTGTTTACAATGATTCCGGAATATAAATCCTTTACTGCTGCCTGAACTTGCATCATGAGTTCTCTTTTGAAATTTGACATAATAACCACTCTCCTTATCAGTTTAATTGCATGGATACGGAGAGCACATGGTTATCAGCCCTTCAGGACAAGGCATAACTGCATATGCGTTCAGGGCAATCACCCCCCTTAAAAAGATAATAAAATACACCTTACCGAAAATCGTTGGTAAGGTGTAATCTGTTTTGCTTATATCACTCCACCTACCAACGACTTTAGAGTTAACACTTGTCGCCGGCAGGTCCGCAGGCTTCAAGCGCTAACTCTCGGTGGTGGTAGTTGTAGTGTTCATGAACAGGTGATTCATAAAAACACTCTTTCCGGAATCATTCCCTGAAATTTATGGCATTATATCATATGCATCCGGTTTTTTCAATAACGATTTTGCATCGTATCATTCTGCTTTCTGTAAAGCATACCGCTCGATAACTGTCCTCAACGGTTTCAGCAATACGAGCGTTACAACAAAGTTGCTGATACAATGCACGATATCAAACGGTATGCCTGCCACCCAATATGAAAAGGCCATACCCGCGCCGCCAATGAAAAAGTATGGAATCGCACACAGCGCTCCGAAGCATAGCCCGTGCACCGCGGCAACTACTGCCCAGAAAATGACCGAATCGTTTTTCCGAAGCAAACAGACTATCAACACCAGCACAGGCCAGACATAAAGGTAGTTGAACCACCAAATACCGAAGCCATAGGTTATGCCTTCAAGAATTATGAACAGTATGACAGAATAGAATGCCTCCCAGCCAAAGAGCAGACCTGTCACTATTATCAGCATTGCAACTATGTGTACATTGGGCACGAATGACATGACCACCTGGCATGCATACATCAATGCCCCCATCAGC
This sequence comes from Clostridiales bacterium, assembly GCA_012521525.1. Classification (GTDB taxonomy): domain Bacteria; phylum Bacillota; class Clostridia; order Oscillospirales; family JAAYOS01; genus JAAYOS01. The sequence continues at coordinate 5,709 of JAAYMG010000407.1, forward strand.
GCAAGTACAGTCAGTTTTCTGGCAGGCACCCTTATGCTTTTGCCATCCTTACCATCCGACCGTAAAGGTGATTTCATAGTGATCTCCGTCCTTGATCGGAGTTACATCAACGCCGGTCATAAGCGACTCCCCGTTTTGTGTGAAGCACCACCACTCCCGAGATCCTGCGTCGACATTCTCACCGTCCACGGTCTCGACAAACATGCCGAACTGGCTGTCCGTCCCCTTGATGAGGTCCTCCTGCTCGAGCGCGCCCCTGAGGAACTCTTCGGTCGTTTTTATCCTGAACGTCTTTTTCGTCCCGTCCTTATGGATAACATCGACCGTTATCGTTTTCATCCCTTCGACAGGCTTTTGCGAAAAGATCACATAAGTCAGTGCGGCTCCTGCAATGAGAACGATAAGTACCAGTAAAACTATCAGGTTTTTCTTTTTTGCTGCAGGCATAAATAAACTCTCCTTCCTTTTTCGTAGATCGTACAAAGAGGAACGAGAGAAAGACACCCCTGCTAAGGGCGTCTGCTACAAAGTTCGGCTGGGTTCCGCAGCTCTTTGTACGACAGATCAGGCAGGTTATCTGACTTCGGGAACAGCGTGCGCAGTTCCGCTTCACAGTGACGGCCTCGCGGGAGAATCTCACTCCCATTCCCCTGTTAACTACCGCTAAGGATAGATCCTGATCCCTATTTACTTATCCTCTACAAGATAACACAAATCAACACAAATTACAACCTGCTTATTGAACAGGCCCAGCAACCAAGGGCAACCAAGGGGACGGTTCTTTTGGCCGTGACCAAGTCCGACCAAGGGCCACGACCAAGGGTGACCAGGGGGACGGTTCTCTTGGCCTAAAACAGCCAAGGGCCACGACCAGGGGGGGACGGTTCTCCTGGTTGAAAACCAGCCAAAAAACCGTCCCCCTTGGTTGATTTGTCGGAAGCCAGCCAAAAGAACCGTCCCCCTGGTCAGCCCCTTGGTCAGTCGCCAAAAGAACCGTCCCCCTGGTCGACCCCTGGTCGAACTAACTAAGTTGTTTTTTCAGTAATTGACCGATAATGACCGCGTTTCCACGTCCGTTGGTTTTAGCCATCGCTTTTCCGATCAGAGCCTGGATCGCAGCGGTTTTTCCGCTTCTGTAGTCGTTTGCAGGCTTCGGGTTTTCCTCAAGCACCTCCTGTACGACCTTCTCAAGCAAAGCTATGTCGCTGACCTGCTCCAGACCCCGTTCCTTTACTATGGTCTCAGGATCAAGCTCTGTGCCTGCGATTTCCTTCAAGACCTGCTTCGCAGTACCGGTATTTATCCTGCCTGTACCCAGCATCTCGGCCAAAGAAGCGATCTGTTCCGGAGAGAAAGGCACTTCGGCATCATCATTCTCCAATAAACGGAACACTTCAGTGATGATCAGGTTTGCAACTATCTTCGTATGAGTAGTCAAAGCCGCACACCGCTCAAACAAGTCGGCAACCTCTATACGTGACACGATCATCTCGGCATCATAGGCCGTGATTCCATATTGACTGACATACTCGGCTTTGCGTTCGTCTGGAAGTTTAGGGATGGAAGCCCTCCAGTCACGAAGCATGTCCCCGGTAACTTCAATCGGTGCGAGATCGGGATCCGGAAAATAGCGGTAATCGTCCGCATTTTCTTTTGTCCTCATGGAATAAGTCTTGCCGGTCGCGGGATCGAATCGTCTTGTCTCCTGGATGACGGGATCACCCGACTCCAGCATGTCGATTTGCCGCTTTGACTCATATTCTATAGCACTTATTATGAAAGAAAACGAGTTGAGGTTCTTGATCTCTGTACGTACTCCGAGAGTACTCTCTCCCTTTTTTCTCACGGAGAGGTTGACATCGCAGCGGAACTCGCCCTTGTTCATCTTGCAGTCGGATACGCCGGTATAGATAAGGATCGCGCGAAGCTTCTGAAGGAATGCACGGACCTCTTCTGCGGAGCGAAGATCGGGTTCCGTTACGATCTCAATCAGAGGGACACCGCAGCGGTTCATATCTACGAGTGTACCGAGGCGGTCATCATGTACCAGCTTACCCGCATCCTCTTCTATATGGATCCTGGTAATACCGATCCTTTTGGCTCCGGAACCTGTTTCTATATTCAAATACCCGTGCTCACAGAGGGGCAGATCATATTGAGAGATCTGATATGCCTTGGGAAGATCCGGATAGAAGTAGTTCTTGCGGTCCTGTTTAGAGCGGGACGCTATCGTGCAATTGGTTGCAAGCCCTGCTTTCACCGCATATTCAACTATCAGCCGGTTCAGCACCGGAAGTGCACCGGGGAGGCCCATGCAGACAGGACAGCATTGCGTGTTGGGTTCGGCTCCGAAATCCGTCGGGCATGAGCAGAATATCTTAGTCTTTGTTTTCAGTTCACAGTGGATCTCCAGTCCTATTACAACTTCATATTCCCCTGTCATGAGAGACGCACCTCCTGTCAATGTCGAACCGGATAGGATGAGTTTGCTCGAACGCGTACCCTGCCCTGTAAAGGAGCGCTTCATCAAAAGGCTTTGCTATGAGCTGCATACCGATTGGAAGGCCTTCAGTCGTTTTCGCACACGGAAGAGACAGCGCAGGAAGTCCGGCTATATTTACGGGCACTGTGAACGCATCCCCCATATACATCTCCAACGGGTCAGAAACCTTTTCCCCAATTTTGTATGCCGGTGTCGGTGCTACGGGAGAAAGGATCAGGTCGCACTTCTCAAAGATAGCGTTGAACTCACCGGCAACCAGGGTTCTCACCTGCAGTGCCTTTTTATAATAGGCATCGTAATATCCCGCACTAAGCGCGAAGGTACCGAGCATGATCCGGCGCTTTACTTCGCTTCCGAAGCCTTCACTTCGCGAGTTGATATATAGCTCTTCGATGCTGTCAGAGTTCACTGCCCTGTGTCCATATCGGATCCCGTCAAAGCGGGCAAGGTTAGAGGACGCTTCTGCGCTTGATATGACGTAATATGCCGGCAGAGCATATTCAAGCGTCGACAGGGAGACCTCGATGATCCCGGCACCCAACTCCTCAAATGCTGATGCCGCCGCAAGTATCCCGGCCTTGACTTCTGAAGAAACACCGTCGGCGAAAAACTCCCTGGGCAAAGCGATTTTCAGGCCTCTGACTCCCTCTTCGAGCCCGCTCGTGAAATCGCCGAAGTGACGGTTTACAGACGTCGTATCCCTGGGATCGTGACCCGCGATCGCGTTCAGGACCAGGGCATTGTCGCGCACGTTTTTCGTGATCGGTCCGATCTGGTCGAGTGACGATGCGAAAGCGACAAGTCCGTACCTCGAAACGGTTCCGTAGGTGGGCTTCATACCCACCACACCGCAGAACGCAGCAGGCTGTCTTATTGATCCTCCGGTATCGGAGCCGAGCGCATACGCAGCTTCGTTTGCGGCGACAGCGGCAGCGGAACCACCCGAGCTGCCGCCAGGAACGCTGTCTACGCATCTCGGGTTCCTGACAGGCCTGTAATAAGAATTTTCGCTCGTGGAGCCCATGGCGAACTCATCCATATTGAGTTTTCCGAGTACTATGGCATCCAGTTGCTTCAGCTTCTCGATCACAGTGGCATCATAGGGCGGTGCAAATCCATCAAGCATTTTGGATGCGCAAGTCGTTTTCATACCTTTTGTGCAGATATTGTCTTTGATGCCGGCAGGTATTCCTGAGAGCACCGGCATATCAACACCGGATGCCCTCATCTTATCTATCTCTTCCGCTTTTAGCAGGGCTGCTTCCTCAAAAACCGAGATATATGCACCTATAATGCCGTCCTTGGCTTTGATCTCATCGAGATACGCCTTCGTTATTTCGGCCGATGACAGTTCTTTTGCCCTCAGCAGTTCCGCAAGTTCTGTGATCGCGAGTGTCGTTATTTCACTCATGGTGGTCCTTTTGCCTCCTTTCGGATATGCTATATGCCTTACCCGCATATGGCATTTTTTATGGTTGAAGGGTTTCAAGTGCCTGGTGGCTTCGGACAGATTACTTAGCGCTTTTTACTTAGAGTATGACTCCGCGTTTCTTAACCTGGAGTCCGCTTTAGAGATCGATCAATGTTTTTTGGCATTGGTCTGTTTTCGTCTTATAAGCTTAGTCTTATAAGCTAATCTACGACATTTTGCAGACTGATTTATGATATTGCCATTGGTCTGCCAACGTTTGATTCTTCGATAAGCGTTTTTGCATTGGTCTGTTCTATGTCTCAGAGATCGATCAGGTTTTTGCAATGGTCCGTTTTACGTCCTATATGCCATTCGGCAATTTTATGATTTGTCTGTTCTGCGTTTATAGGTTTATTTACGTTTTTGGACATTTACTGCATTGATTCAAAATCCATCGATCTGAATCTCATGGAATTGATTTACTTCCGCATCATTCTACAGTTCTGGGCACGACTACATAATGCTCATTCCCTGACGGTGCATTGAAAAGCACAAGCCCCCGCTCAAGAGGTTTTTGCGGTATATCATTCCTGAACACGTTCGCTATCGGTACGACATGCGAGGTGACAGGTACTCCTTCCGTGTCGATATCTTTGAGTTTATCGGCAAAGGAGATGATTGCCAGCATCTCACGGGTGATCGCCTCCCGCTCCTCGTCCCTGATGCGTAGACATGCCAGTTTTGCGACCTTATCCACATCAACAGAAGGAACGCGGTTCTGCCTTTTGCTTTTTTCCTCAACTAACTGCCCGACAGGTTCAAACGGACTTTTTTGCATTACCGGCTTCAGGAACCCTGGTTGGTTGAAATCTATAGTGTCCGTATCTCCTACGGTCATCAAATCCACATTGGACCGGATTTGCTTTGCGCTCCCGCGATGTTGCAAATGTAGAACTTCAAGCTGTTTTTGGTCTACAACCCCTGGTGCGGAAGTAAGTGGGCAGGAAGCGTCCTTTGCTTTCGGGAAAGCGATCACCTCGCGGATCGAATCCGCACCTGCCATCAGCATCACCAGCCTGTCAAGGCCGAATGCAAATCCTCCGTGCGGAGGAGTTCCGTAGCGGAACGCGTCGATCATGAATCCGAAACGCTCCTTGATCTCATCCGGTGTGAAACCCAGCGCCTTGAACATCATCTGCTGTACGTCACTGCGATGGATCCGTATGCTTCCGCTTCCAAGTTCGATGCCGTTCAGCACTACGTCGTAAGCCTGCGCCCTGACCCGGGATGGATCGGTGAAAAGATATTGCAGGTCCTCCGGGTAAGGCATCGTGAAAGGATGGTGTGTGGCAACATACCTGTTTTTTTCTTCCGAATACTCGAATTGCGGAAAATCTGTTACGAAAAGGAATTTATAGTCGTCCTTCCTGCGCAAGTTCAGCATGTCGGCGATATACAGGCGCAGTCCGCCAAGCGTTTTTCGAACAACAGGCAGCTTATCCGCACAGAAAAGGATGAAGTCTCCGGGTCCGGCATCGGCTGCATCCAGGATCCCCTCCAGCTCTTCCTGAGTCATGAATTTTGTCAGGATGGAGTAGAGCTCTCCGGACTCGCGTACAGCGATCCAGGCCATCCCCTTCGCCCCCAGGTCAAGCGCCTTCTCCGTAAGCTCGTCGATCTCACTTCGCGTGAGCGACGCTCCGCCTTTCACGTTTATTGCCCGGACGACACCGCCGCATTCTACCGCTTTTCTAAAGACGCCGAATCCGCTTCCCCTCACCTTTTCGGTGAGATCTACGATCGGAAGCCCGAATCGAAGGTCGGGCTTGTCGCTTCCATAGCGGTCCATCGCCTCAGTCCAGGTAAGGCGTGGGAACGGTTCGGTAATGCAGATCCCCATGACCGATTCGAAAATATGCCTAAACAGATCTTCAAGAAGATCAAGGACGTCATCCTGGCCCACAAATGACATTTCCATATCGACCTGAGTAAATTCGGGCTGTCTGTCAGCACGCAGGTCCTCGTCCCTGAAGCAGCGGGCTACCTGGTAGTAACGGTCGATCCCTCCGACCATGAGCAACTGTTTGAAGATCTGCGGAGACTGCGGCAGCGCGTAGAAGGTCCCAGGATGGACCCGGCTGGGGACCAGATAATCCCGTGCCCCCTCCGGCGTACTCTTTGTGAGGATCGGTGTCTCGACCTCGATAAATCCGTGTCCGTCAAGGAAGGCCTGCGCCGCACGAACGACCCGCTGACGCAGCCTGAGATTTTCGATCATGCGCGGGCGCCGGAGGTCAAGATACCTGTAACGGAGTCTAAGTTCTTCCCTGATCTGAATGTTGTCATCCGGTATGAACGGAAGGGGATCAGCGGCGGAAAGCAGCTCCGCGTGTTCAGCCGCAAGCTCGATCGTCCCTGTTGCTATTTTGGGGTTGTAAGTCTCCTCGCCCCGGATCCTGATCATGCCTGTGACACTGAGCACCGACTGGTTTCGAAGTCCCTCCGCCATATTGAAATCATCACCGGAAACGATGCCCGAATCGAAGACGACCTGGAGTGTCCCTTCCCTGTCGCGCAGGTCTATGAATATGACTCCGCCCATATCCCGCTTCGACAGGACCCAACCGCAGACTGTCACCGTGCGGCCGACATCCTTCTCTCCCAGCGTTCCGCAATAATCAGTCCTTTTCATGTAATGTTGACCTCCTTCCTGAGCTCAGACCTGATTTTCAGATATAAAAAACCATGTAAAAAAGCCCTCCGTCCCCATTGGGACGAAAGGCTCTTGATCTTCCGCGGTACCACCCATTTTGGCTGCATTGCAGCCCTCTCTCTTCGACACTCTGTAAAAGCAATGTCTATCGGCTATAACGTGCCGACCACGTCCAAGTCTACTAAGGATCGCTCCTGTTCGGTTGGCGACTCCGGGATGTTCTTCGTTCAAAACTCCGTACCGTATTCGCACCGACTAACGGCTCTCTGTGACTTACGTTTTGAAGTACTCTTCCCATCACTGTCTTTTGATGGATGTATTCAGTTCGTCAATGATCCGCAAACTGCGAAATAAATATTGTTGATGAGTATAATTCAAACTTTTTTATTTGTCAATATTTTTTTGATTATTTTAGTGCATCACATTCTGGAAAAGAAATAACATAACTTCCATGATCCGGATGCAAGCACCGAACATGAAGCTGCACTGTTGAAGAACACTTCATTTAGTGCTATACTGATACCAAACATAAACTTAACATGTTAGTCAGACATTTTATTATTGAATAATATCAGAGCAGAACACGGCAACGCATTATGTCAATATAATACAAAGCTCGGATTATGACAGGCAGCACTATTTATATACTGTCAACTGAATAATGACGTAATAGTATTCAGGAAATAAACCTAACACCGTTAATTGAACTCCATTATTGAAGTCTATAAAATTTTAACCGGTACTATATGCTTAGTTTATCACTGCCTGGTTATATGAGTCCCTGCTCATAGGCTTGGATCATCTTTTTGACCATGAATCATAATATAAAGGAGTATGTGTATGGAATGCAAAGCAAAACCGAAGTATAAGCCCAGGACTATCATCACGACTGACCTGGAATGCGATGACATGAACTCGCTTATCCACCTTTGCCTGTTCCTCAACGAAATAGACCTGATCGGTGTCGTGTACACGTCATCGCAATACCATTTCAACGGCGACGGGGTGCACACCCTCGGAGAAGTTACACCCAATTATCGCTGCCAGGGTGAGGCTGCGTATAAGACCCATATCGGTTATCCCCATCCCGATCCGGAAGCCAAAAACCTCAAGAGCTA
>JAAYMG010000408.1 GCA_012521525.1 Clostridiales bacterium
CGAGCCGATCATCCGGTTCGAAAAGGACGGCATCACAGATGCATGCCATGAAAAACCAATGATCGTGGTCGGTGTGAAGCCCTGTGATATAGCATCGATCAACATGCTCGATATAATTTTTTCCGAGAAAAATAACAAATTTGATGACCCTTTTTACAAAAGGCGCAGAAAAAACCTGATCACGATCGGGATCGAGTGTACTCAGAAGAGCCGGGGATGCTTTTGCGAGGAACTTGGGATCGACCGATCCTTTTCCGATGGTTGCGACGCCTTTATATCTGTTAACGGCGACAAGCTGATCATCAATATCTTAAATCCGGAAGCTGGGTCGGTCTTTTCAGGATTTGACGGCAGACCCGTGGAAAGCATGGCATCCGCATCAAAAGAAGATGATCATATCCGGCCTGATTTTGCCGAAGACCGGCCATCGACTCCTCAATACAGTACCGATCCGGATCATGATGCTAAACTCGATATTTCGGCCGATGAACGGGATCTTTTTGATTCGATCCCCTGGAACATATATTCGGAAAGCTGTCTGGGCTGTGGCACATGCACTTACGTATGCCCTACCTGTCACTGCTTTGAGTTCCGGGACGTGGAAAAGGACGGGGTCGTCACACGCAACAGGTGTTGGGACAGTTGTATGTATCCGAAGTTTACACTGCACGCGTCGGGACACAATCCCCGGCCGACACAAAAAGAACGTTTCAGACAGCGCGTTTTGCATAAGTATCTTTACCTCAAACGAAACTGCTCGATCATCGCATGCACCGGCTGCGGGAGATGTATCCGCTCCTGTCCCGGCGGTGTGAATATCCATAGAACGGTCAAAGACATAATTTCGCGGATCGAAGCTCAGGACAGGAAAGGAGCGGTTGAATGAAAGGCGCAAGCAATGATAACCTGTCAAAAGCTGCCAGCCGCAGCTTAAAAGCCATCGAAACACACTGTCAGGCATATGACAATCCGTATATCCCGATCAGGGCCGAGATCCTTGATGTCATCCAGGAAACGACCTCTCAGACACAGGACGTCAAGTCATTCATACTGCGTCCATCATGTCCTCTGCCCTTTTCTCCGGGCCAGTTTGTCGAGGTCACTGTTCCCGGTACGGGCGAAGCTCCCTTTGGATTCGCATCCTCCCCGCACATTACGGACACTATCCAGCTCTGCATAAAAAGGACCGGTTACGTAACCGACTGTTTGCACAGGATGCGACCCGGCGATGAGGTGTGGATCCGGGGCCCCTTCGGAAACAGCTTTCCAGTCGATGAAATGACCGGATATGACCTTTTCTTTGCGGCCGGCGGCTTAGGCCTTGCCCCGCTCCGTCCCCTTATAGACTTGATTTTCCTGCCCGAAAACAGGGTGAAGTTCGGGAAGATCAACATGTTGCTTGCCGCCCGCACCACGAAGGATTTCATTTTCAGGTATGACTACGGGAGATGGGCTTCAAATCCCGACACCGAATTAAGACTTACGATAGACAACCCTGAGCCGGGATGGGACGGCCTTGTCGGTTTTCCGCACATGCTTGTCAGGGATATTCCCTTCGATATACATAACACGTATGCGATCCTCTGCGGCCCCCCTGTCATGATCAAGGCACTCTCTGATGCGTTTTCCAGGATGGGCATGCCGAAAGATCGGATACTTACAACGCTTGAAATGAGAATGACATGCGGAGTGGGAAAATGCGGAAAATGCAATATCGGTCATACATATGTCTGCGTAGACGGCCCCGTGTTTTCCGTCGCTCAACTTGATAAAATGCCGGGCGAATACTGATATCGTACTTAAGCCGCATTCCGAAATTTAACTTAGATTTTTTGCTTTTTTAACTTTAGCATTAATGACTTAGCATTGATGCCTTATCTGTATTTCTTTAGCTTAGCTTAGCCTTATTGACTTGGCTATAGTGATTCTATAACTCTAAAGCACATCTATTACACAAATCAGCAACGGCAAAATCCTGATTACGGATCATAGATTCAAATTGCAAAGGAGTAACAGGTTATGAGTTATAAAAGTGACATCGAGATCGCTCAAAGCACCCCTATGCAGGATATTCGCGAAGTTGCCAAAACAGCAGGTATCCCCGAAAACAAGATCGAGTTGTACGGTAACTATAAGGCCAAAGTCGATTTCAACCTGATCGACGAACTGAGGGATGTACCCGACGGAAAGCTGATCCTGGTCACCGCAATAACTCCGACACCCGCCGGAGAAGGAAAAACCACTACCACGGTCGGATTGGCTGACGGCCTGAGAAAAATCGGCAGGAAGTCTATGGTTGCGCTCAGAGAGCCGTCACTCGGCCCTGTTTTCGGAGTCAAGGGCGGTGCTGCCGGAGGAGGATATGCCCAGGTCGTCCCGATGGAGGACATCAACCTGCATTTTACCGGGGACATGCATGCCATTGGCGCGGCTAACAACCTTTTGGCCGCGATGATCGATAACCACATTTACCAGGGAAACGAGCTGGGAATCAACCCTACCCAGGTCACCTGGCATCGCTGTGTCGACATGAACGACAGGCAGCTTCGCAACATAGTCTGCGGTTTGAACGGCAAATCGAACGGTGTCCCAAGGGAAGACAGTTTCGATATCACCGTTGCAAGCGAGATCATGGCGATTTTATGCCTGGCGACTGATTTGGTCGACCTTAAAGAGAAACTTTCAAAAATCGTTATCGGTTATACATATGACAACAAACCTGTTACCGCCGGAGACTTGAAGGCTGCCGGAGCCATGGCAGCGCTCCTGAAAGATGCTCTGAAGCCAAACCTTGTCCAGACTTTGGAGCACACCCCGGCCTTTGTCCACGGCGGGCCCTTTGCGAATATCGCCCATGGCTGCAACTCCGTAATAGCTACCCGCACGGCCCTCAAACTTGCGGATTATGTGGGGACCGAAGCCGGGTTCGGCGCGGACCTTGGTGCTGAGAAGTTCCTTGATATCAAATGCCGTTTGGCAGGATTGCGGCCGAGCGCGGTCGTCATTGTCGCCACGGTTCGTGCTCTTAAACATCACGGCGGTGCGGCCAAAACCCGGCTTTCTGTCGAGGACCTTGATGCTCTTGAAAGAGGTTTGCCAAACCTCTTGCAGCATGTCGAGAACATTACCGGCGTCTTCAGGCTGCCTGCTGTCGTTGCGATAAACCGCTTCCCCACCGATACCGAAGCTGAACTTAAACTTGTCGAAGAGAAATGCCGCGAACTTGGTGTGAATGTTGCCCTGTCCGAGGTCTGGGGAAAAGGCGGAGAAGGCGGCATGGAGCTGGCAAAAGAGGTCATCAGGCTGTGTGAGAAGGAAAATGACTTCACATATAGTTACAGCCTCGACTCTTCAATAGAAGAAAAGATCGAAGCCATTGCCCGAAAGATATACAGGGCTGACGGAGTTGAATTCCTCCCCGCAGTCCGCAAACAGATCAAGAGACTTGAAAAACTGGGATTCGGTAAGCTGCCCGTTTGCATGGCCAAGACCCAGTACAGCTTCTCGGACAATGCCAACCTTCTCGGTGCTCCAAGAAACTTCAGGATAACCGTGCGTGACATCAAGGTATCTGCCGGTGCCGGCTTTATCGTTGCCCTTACCGGTGAAATCATGACCATGCCGGGCTTGCCCAAAGTTCCTGCCGCCGAGATGATCGATGTGGATCCCACCGGAAAGATCAGCGGATTATTCTGATGCGATAAAATGTGACCTGTATTAGTGTCTGTTTGATATGATAACGATTTATTGGCATATGGATCATAGCGAATAAGCCCGCATATCATTTTTCTATCATATAAAGGGGTCATAGAATATGGATTTTACAGAAATCAGTTGTAAGGAGTTTGTTGCGGAACTTGCCGGCAAGTCACCGGTGCCCGGAGGCGGCGGTGCTTCCGCCCTTGTCGGTGCGATAGGGACAGCGCTTGGCAGCATGGTCGGATCATTGACCGTCGGGAAGAAAAAGTATGCCGATGTCGAGCAGGATGTCCTGGACCTGATGGACAAGGCGAACCGGATCCAAATCGAACTGCTCGGACTCGTCAATCGGGATGCAGAGGTATTCGAACCGCTGTCCCGTGCGTACGGACTCCCCAAAAATACCGAGGAAGAAAAGGCCGAGAAGGCCCGTATAATGGAACAGGCCCTTCGCGATGCATGTTCGGTCCCTCTTGAGATAATGGAGCTGTGCTGCCGTGCCATAGACCTTCAGAAGGAATTTGCCGAAAAAGGCAACAGGCTTGCGATCAGTGATGCGGGAGTCGGTGCCGCTTTATGCAAGGCCGCTTTGATAGGAGCAAGCTTCAACGTATTTATTAATACTAAATCCATGGCCGACAGGGAGTACGCTGAGCAGGCAAATAAGAAGGCAAACGATATGCTTGACATTTATATCCCGCTGGCGGACG
>JAAYMG010000044.1 GCA_012521525.1 Clostridiales bacterium
CGTCTACTTTTTCCGCCCTCACGCCCGCGATGAACTCAACGCCGTTTTCCCTGTAAAAATTATCCGGGCGGTATTTCATCTTCTCCTCCGTCGTTTTGCCGTACAGCAGGTAGGAGATGAGTGGCCTCGAATATGTGTGGTAAGGTTCATCGCTGATGATAGTGATGCTTCCTTCCCTGTCGACCTGGCGGATCCCCTCGACCGCACCTATCCCCGCGGCGGAGTTGCCTATGATGACGTATTTCATCGGTTTACCACCTTTCTTCATAGACGATTGCGGCGTTGGGACACCCGGTCACGCACTGGGGTGTGCCGTAAATGTTCTTCGTGCAGAGTTCGCACTTCTGCACCGGTCCTTCGTCCGACGGAGAAACGGCCCCATACGGACAGCTCAGGATACATGTGTAGCATCCGATGCACCTGTCGCGGTCGATCGTGATAACGCCGTCACTTATGCTGATCGCACCGGTAATGCAGCCCTTCCGGCACAGCGGTTCGTCGCAGTGCCTGCAGGACACCGCAAAGCTGATGCCGTTTCTTTCCTCGATTTTTATCCTGGGATTTATTCTAACGTTTTTCAGCGTGCGGGCCAGATCCCTTCCGTTAAGGTTGGCAAACGCACAGTAGTATTCGCACAGATGGCATCCGAGGCACCATTCCTCATTGACATATACCCGTCTCAACTTATTCACCTCTGCAGTATCGAATTACCGGCAACCTTCGGCTATTCGCCGGCGTGTTTGATGCCGAGTATCTCGAGCTCCTTTTCGTTGAGCCCGACACCGCGCAGCATCAGGCGGTTGCCCTTCAGGGTCTCGATGGAGTTGATGCCCATTCCGCCCATCATCTCTTCGATCTCATGTTTCCATGCGTTCATCAGGTTGACAAGCCTTTTATAACCGATGTTGGGATTGAGGCGCTTTGCAAGTTCCGGGACCTGCGTCGCGATGCCCCAGTTGCATTTGCCCGTGTGGCACGATCTGCACAGGTGACAGCCCAATGCCATCAGTGCCGCTGTCGCAACATATACGCAGTCAGCACCCAGCGCGATCGCCTTGACCACGTCCGCACTTGAACGTATACCGCCGCCGACTACGATGCTGACGTTGTCGCGGATGCCCTCGTCGCGCAGGCGCTTGTCGACACAGGCAAGGGCAAGCTCGATGGGGATCCCTACGTTGTCGCGGATCCTCGTAGGCGCCGCACCGGTACCGCCGCGGAAACCGTCTATTGCGATTATGTCCGCTCCGCTCCTCGCTATACCGCTTGCGATAGCCGCCACGTTATGTACCGCCGCGATCTTTACTATAACCGGTTTTTGATAATTCGTCGCCTCCTTGAGGGAGTAGACCAGCTGGCGGAGGTCCTCTATGGAATAGATATCGTGGTGCGGCGCGGGAGAAATGGCGTCGCTTCCCTCAGGTATCATGCGCGTCCTGGAAACATCCGGTCCGACCTTGGTTCCCGGCAGGTGTCCGCCGATACCGGGCTTTGCGCCCTGGCCCATTTTGATCTCAATGGCCGCTGCCGCTGCCAGGTAATCCGGATGCACTCCGAAGCGACCGGATGCCACCTGAACGATCGTGTTTTTGCCGTATTTATAGAAGTCCTCGTGCAGTCCTCCTTCGCCGGTGTTGTAGTATATACCGACCTCTTCGGCTGCACGTGCCAGGCTTTCGTGTGCGTTGTAGCTGATCGAGCCGTAGCTCATCGCCGAAAACATCACCGGCATCGACAGGGTAAGGAAAGGCGGCAGGACCTTCTTTATCCTTCCCTTTTCATCCCTTTCTATCTTCTGGGGTTTCGGTCCGAGGAAGACTTTTGTCTCCATGGGTTCCCTAAGCGGGTCTATTGAGGGGTTCGTGACCTGTGATGCGTTGATCAGCATTTTGTCGAAGTATACGGGAAAGCTCTCGGGGTTGCCCATGCTGGAGAGCAGCACCCCGCCGCTTTCGGCCTGCTTATATATTTCGTTGATGATCTTGCCCGGCCAGTTTGCGTTTTCCTTGAACGTATGACCGGACTTGACTATCTTCAAAGCCCGGGTCGGGCAAAGCGCGACACACCGGTGGCAGTTGACGCACTTTTCGTCATATGAAACCATCTTATTCAGATCTTCAATGTACTCATGTGCTCCGTTGGAGCACTGTCGTTCGCACACGCGGCAGTTTATGCACCGGTCCTGGTTCCGCGCGATCTCATAATCCGGATAAATGTAATTAATAGCCACTATATCTGTCCTTCCTTCAATGTGACGATTACCGCTTCGCCGCCTTTCGGCGACCAGACTCTGTCCAGATCCTCCTGGATGATCCTGATGGCTGCCTCTTCGCTTGCAACGTATACCATGTCATCCTTTTCGCCGGCTACCATGCTGCGGAGCTTCAGCCTGTCGTTGAGTGCCATCATGCCTCCCTCGAACCCCACTATTATAGAAAAGGGTCCTGTCAGCAGCTGGGAAGCGAACGTGTGTCTCAAGAACTCCAGTTCCTCCCGCTCCTCCCTGGGTTTGGACTCTATCGTCGTCCAGAACGGAGCGGCAAGCACATGGCTTATTTCTTTGAATGTAAGACCCTTGGTCCTGTGCAGGTAGTCTATTATATATGTTATTACTTCCGTATCAGTCAGCAGAGTGCATTTATATCCGTACATTTCCATGGCCCGACGGTTTGCGTCATAGGAAGATATCTCACCGTTATGTACCACCGAATAGTCCAGCAGCGAGAACGGATGGGCTCCGCCCCACCATCCGGGCGTATTTGTCGGGTACCGGCCATGGGCGGTGAAGCAATACCCTTCATATTCGTCCAGGCGGTAGAACCTTCCCACGTCCTCCGGAAATCCGACGGCTTTGAAAACTCCCATATTCTTTCCGCTGGAGAAAACATATGCCCCGTCGATCACAGTGTTGATCCTGATCACGCACCTGACCACGAACTCCCTCTCATCAAGCTGGCTGTCTGCCAGCTTTGTCGGAAGCGGGCTTACAAAATACCTCCATATGAGGGGTTCGTCGGTGATTTCAGGAATCTTTCTGGTCGGGATCTTGGAAAGATTGATTATATCGAAATGACTATCAAGGAAATCTTCACAATCCTTTTTTGCGGCACTGTCGTCGTAAAACACGTGGAATGCGTAATAATCCTTGTATTCGGGATATATGCCGTAACCCGCAAAACCGCCCCCAAGGCCGTTGGACCGTTCATGCATGACGGCAATGGAGTCGATGATCTTTTGTCCGGAAAAACGCTTGCCGGATTTTGAAAAGATCCCGGATATGGCACAGCCCGACAGGTTTCTGAATGTTCCTTCCCTCACAGAAATTGCCCCCAATTACTATAACAAATAAAGGCGTCCATCATATAGAGACACCTATATGATGAACACCTTTGTTCACATCAAACATAATACTATAAAACTTCTGCCGTGTCAACAAAAATAATGAAATATTTTTATGTGTAAATTGCATTTAATCGAAGTTTAACGCTCTATATAGTCATTATAGACGTCAATTCTGCAAGATTGACATTTTGAAATTGCATCCGTCAAAAATTTTTTTGCAAAAACCAATTGACAACCGACGGCGAATATGCTATTCTCTTCCCGTACAGCGAAGGTGCTGTGGATAGTATGTCCGCAGCACCTCTAAATTTTTAAACTATCCTGTTGACACCTTTTGGTGATGCAGCGACCTTTATGGAGGGATTGAAGTGGAACATAAGAGTATTCCCGAACTATTTGGCAGCATGGTATTCAACGATGCGGTGATGAAAGAGCGCCTGCCGAAGGATACCTACCAGGCTATCAAAAAGACCATTGCCGACGGAACTCATCTTGAACTTGACGTAGCCAATGTAACGGCAAATGCCATGAAGGACTGGGCTGTAGAAAAGGGAGCCACCCATTTTACCCATTGGTTCCAACCCATGACAGGTATAACGGCGGAGAAGCATGACAGCTTCATCACGCCCGACGGTTCCGGCAAGGTTATAATGGAGTTTTCGGGCAAATCCCTGGTAAAGGGAGAACCCGACGCTTCCAGCTTCCCTTCCGGAGGATTGCGGTCGACTTTCGAAGCGAGAGGATATACCGCATGGGACCCGACCTCCTATGCATTTGTTAAAGACCACACCCTATATATCCCGACCGCGTTCTGTTCTTACAGCGGTGAAGCTCTCGACAAAAAGACGCCGCTGCTGCGGTCGATGCAGGCTCTCAGCCACCAGGCACTGCGCATATTGCGGTTGTTCGGCGTCACCGATGCAAAACGCGTCGTTTCATCGGTGGGACCTGAGCAGGAATACTTCCTGATCGATAAAGAAGTATATCTGAAAAGACCGGACCTGATTTATTGCGGCAGGACCCTTTTTGGCGCAAACCCGCCCAAGGGCCAGGAAATGGAAGACCATTATTTCGGATCGATAAAACCGCGCGTTCGCGAATTCATGCGTGAGCTCAACGAAGAACTGTGGAAGCTGGGCATACTGGCCAAGACGGAGCATAACGAGGTGGCCCCGGCCCAGCACGAGATCGCGCCGATATATTCTGAAGCCAACATAGCCACCGACCATAACCAGCTCCTTATGGATATAATGAAAAGCATCGCCTCAAAACACGGCCTGGCATGCCTGCTGCATGAAAAACCCTTTGCGGGGATAAACGGCAGCGGAAAACATGTCAACTGGTCCATCTCCACCGATACCGGGATCAACCTGCTCGAGCCAGGCGACACCCCCTTCGAAAACGCCCAGTTCCTGCTGTTCCTGATGGCAGTGATCAAGGCTGTCGACGATTACCAGGATCTGCTCCGCCTCTCGGTGGCAAGCGCGGGCAACGACCACAGACTCGGTGCCAACGAGGCCCCGCCTGCGATCGTATCCATATTTGTTGGTGAAGAACTCAACGAAATACTTAACGCCCTGGAAAACGGCACCCTGTATAACGGAAAAGGCAAGACCCTGATGGAAATCGGCGCCACTGTCCTTCCCCACTTCCCGAAGGATACCACCGACAGGAACCGCACATCGCCCTTTGCGTTTACCGGCAATAAATTCGAATTCAGGATGCTGGGTTCCTCCTTCTCCATCGCAGGCCCCATCATAGTGCTCAACACCATTGTGGCGGAAGCCTTGCGCCAGTTCGCAGATGAGCTGGAAAACAGCAGCGATTTCAAGGCAGATTTGAACGACCTCATCAAGAGGACGATAAAGGAACATAAGCGCATCATATTCAACGGAAACGGGTACGACCAGTCCTGGATCGAAGAAGCGGAAAGAAGAGGCCTGTCCAACCTGAAAACGACACCCGAAGCCCTGCCCGCCTTCATCCAGCCGAAGAATGTCGAGATGTTCACACGGCATCGCGTCTTTACTGAACAGGAAATCAAGTCCCGTTACGGAATTCTGCTCGAAAACTATTGCAAGACCATCAATATCGAAGCGCTTACCATGATAGATATGGTCAAGAAGATGGTGATCCCGGCTGTAGTATCTTATCAGTCGGAGCTTGCCGAACTCATCCTCCGCAAAAAGTCTGTCGGAACAGAAGTATCAACGTATCTGGATGAGACGCTGCTCGGAAGGATATCAATTCTCTCGGAAAGCCTTGGGAGAAAACTGGAGTACCTTACCGAACAGGTGATCAAAGTCAGGGAAATAAGCGACCATCTGGAGCTTGCAAAGGCATATCGCGAAAAGGTATTCATTGCTATGAGCGATTTGAGGTCAACAGTTGACGAGCTAGAAACACTTGTCGCCAAAAAGCATTGGACTATCCCGACCTATGCCGAGATACTGAACAGCGTAAACTGAGACCAATGCTAAATACTCACAACCTCCTCATTATGCATGTTTTATCACAAAGATAAGCGATTTGGTCATTTGGGCGGCCTGAGCGTAAATGCAGACTGATTGGGTATACTATAAAAGCTATTGCGCAATGATTTGCTTCATCGTGCGATAGCTTTATTTCATATGCCGGTCCGTTCTTTTGATATTTTCCCAATCTTTGAGAATCATGATTCTGAATCCGGTTTATTCCGGCAACCTTAACTTTTTGATGGACATATATGCGTGTATATGTTATATTCGAAAAAAGCGGCTTTTGACGGCTTTTTGCTTACATTTTGCCGAAAACCTCAGGCATTTGAGTCGATACACGCCAAAGAAGGTCTCTTTGAAAAAATAACAGGACGAGGATATTGTATGAAAAAGACCCGCACGACAGAGCGCTTTGACATGAACATAAAACCTGTAAGGCAGTGGAGCATCCTAAGACCCATCACATGGGCCGCAAGCTTCCCTGCAGTATGGAAATACGGATTGAAGATCAACAAGAACGGTGTGAAGGGATTGAAACCCCCATACCTGCTGCTATGTACACATATGGCCTTCCTGGATTTCATGGTGACCACTGCCGCGATTTTCCCGCACCGGGCAAACTATGTCATCGCCATCGACGGCTTCATAGGACGGGAATGGCTGCTCCGTGCCGTGGGCGGCATCTGCAAGCGTAAGTTCACAAATGACATCAAGCTTATAAAGCACATAAATCATGTCTTAAACGTCCATAAAGATGTCCTGGTCATGTATCCTGAGGCACGTTATTCACTCATAGGTACAAACGCCGTCCTTCCCGCTTCCCTCGGCAAGCTTGTAAAAATGCTGAAGGTTCCGGTGGTCGTGCTTCGCATGCACGGCAACTATCTCAACTCGCCGGTGTGGAATCTCAAGAAAAGGCACAACCGCATCGAGGCGGATATGACTCTGCTCTTGACTCCGGAACAGGCCGCCGACCTGCCTGTCGATGATATAAACGCAAAAATCAATGAGGCTTTCTATTATGACGAATACGAGTGGCAGAGGCAGAGCAATATCCGCATCACATACAAGGATAACGCAAAAGGCATCCACAAGGTCCTGTACAAATGCCCCAGCTGTATGACCGAATATCGGATGACCTCGTACGGAACTACGATCGAATGCACGCATTGCGGCAAAAAGTGGGAGCTCACCGAATACGGTGAGCTGAAAGCCCATGACGGGATAACTGAGTTCAGCCGCCCCTCGTTATGGTATGAGTTCGAGAGAGAGGAAGTAAGAAAGGAAATAGAGGCAGGTACTTATTTCTTTGAAGACGAAGTCATCGTCGACTCACTGCCAAACTCAAGAGGCTTCATCCGCCTGGGCAAGGGAATGCTGAGGCATGACATGAACGGATTTACTTTGAAAGGGACTTTTGACGGTGAGCAATTCGAACTCAGGAAGGAACCCTTGACGATGTATTCCTGCCATATCGAGTTCGATTACAATAAAACCGGCGATTGCATAGATCTGTCGACTTTGTCCGACACCTATTATCTTTATCCGCGGGGTCAGAGTTTTTCGGTAACAAAAATAGCCCTTGCGACTGAAGAGCTTTATAAGTTCTACATGCAGAAACAGCTTGGAAAAAACAAATGACTTCCCGAAATATCAATTGATAATATATGTTGAGTTAGTTTGATTGCGAAAAATTCTATTGATTAAGAGATATTCTTATGATTTAGACACATTAACTTATTTTGCTATAAGCATTGATCATCACCTGTAATGACCCCTGCACCTATAATGATC
>JAAYMG010000409.1 GCA_012521525.1 Clostridiales bacterium
AGGCTCAAGGGTGTAAGCAATTTGGATATGCTGTGCAATACACCGTTTATGATCTTCAGCAGTGATATCGAGCCTCGCGAAGTAGATTCCCTGACGTCGACGATCGACATATTGCCCACCATTGTAAACATGTTCAGGCTAAATGCTGATCTGGCTTATTTCGTCGGCGATGACGCCTTTTCGGATAACCGGCACGGCTATGTGATGTTCAGGAATTACGCATGGTACGACGGAGAAACCTACTATTCCTCGGATTTCAAAGGTGAGGTTACTGAGGAAATCGCGGCCAGGACACAGGAGGTCATCGAACGTGTCAACCTGTCATGGGACACGATGACGTCAGACTACTTCAGGCATTTGCTGAACAAGAACAGAAAATAGAAAAATTTGTAAAAATATATTGAAATTGGAAATTTCTTCTGTTATAATTATCTCAATTTTAGGCCCTAAACAAGGCTGATGACCGGTGCAGCCAGATAAGCAGGGGGCATTGTGCCGGAGGGGAGGGCAAACATAAATATCGGAGGGAGTAGGGAAGAAAACGATGCTTAGCTTTTCTCTTGTACTTATTTACAACAAGGAAACGAAAAAGATACTACTGAGCAAAAGCGATTATCAGGCATATGACAGGGTGTTCGATTTCATATGCGGTCAGCGTTTGGACGGTGAAACCGGCCTGGAGTGTGCTTACAGGGAGCTTCAAAAAGCGACCGGCCTGACCGAGGATGACATAACTTTGCAGCATATATTTGACTTTACATATGTACTTGACCGGAGACGGCTGCAGGTTTTCGCGGGAAGCATAAATCAGTCCCTGGGATTGAAAGTTTTAAGTAAAAGAGATAATTCATTGTTGTGGGCGGACGTTGGCAGGGACCTGTGCGACGATTACGAATTTTTCAACGGCGAATGCTTAAATCATATACTGTCAAGCATATGCTTCAACCCGAAAACCGGGCTCTTCGAAGGGTCCGACTGCGATTCCGGAGTTCCGGGGCGGCAAAATGCTTTGCTATATTACAATTACATCCCTGACGCTCTATAGCGCCAGGGATTTTTGGTCATTATTCAACTCGTCGTCCTGGAGGCAGTCTTTTTTGGGAATACTATTGACAGTTCGCCGTCTTTGCTCTCGATCCTGGCTTTATCTGATTCGACACCGGAAGGAAGGAGTACGGTGCGGGCAAATCCGCCGTAATACCGCTCAGAACGGTAGACGTTCTGATCCCTGAATTCGGCCGACCGGTCGGTATGCCCCCTGAGACGCACCTTGTTTCCTTCTATGGTTATATGGTTACGTCTACGTTTTCTTTCGGTATTCCCGGGATTTCGGCCTTAAGAATGACTTCATTATCGGTTTGATATATATTTATTTTTGGGAAGGTGTTTTTTACGGCATAGTATTTTGGCAAGCGATCAAACATACTGTTCATTTGCCTGCGGAAGCTTTCGAGTTCCCTGAATGGGTTCCAGGGCACAAGACTCATCTGGTATGATTCCTCCTTCCTGAATTTTTTGCATGAAGGTACATAATTATTATATGAAAGTCATGCAAAAAATTTCAGGAAATGCGATCTGTCAGTCTTCCCTGGGCAGTATCGTAACGAATTTTACCGAATAAAGGTCGCACATCACTTCGGTCCTGGCGTTGACGTCCTCCAGCACGAAGTAGTTCGTTCCGACTTCTATGATCCTGCCGGTCCTGTCCGTATACTGGTTGGTGCCCAATATAAACTCCGCGCGTACATATCTGCCTATGTTCCTTCGCAGGAACGCCGGTATGAATCCCTCTTCCGTGGCTGGCGGCGGGCCTTCCTGGACCGGTATGGCCGGGTCCGAGATGTCAAGGGACATGTGATCGATGGGGACCATCCTCATTGGTGTTTCGTTCCGCGGTGATCCGGTCCCGTGCTCTGTATGCTGGTCTGTCATCGGTATTTGGCGTCTTGGGGTATCGTCCGGCTGAATCGGAGGCCCTGACCGCTCCGGAGCAGACCTTTCGTTCTTTGTCTGGTCAGCCCTTTGCGGGTTTGTGGTGCCGCTTTCCGAGTTCCTCATATTTTCTTCCCTGTCGCTTCTCCTTGTTGCTGTGCCGCGCGGAATGAGGAGTTCGTCCCAAAAGGACCTGTTTTCGCCGTCGAAGTCGTCCGGCATGGAGAGGGGAGAGCGGGAGTTGCGCGGCGCGTTTGGTTCAAGCCCCATGTTTCCAAGCCAATTGATATTGCTGCTCATGATAAGATGACACCTCTACCTTCTTAAGTCTGTGCATAGGATGGCATTGGGTTGTAAAAACAGTGTTGGTTGACGCGGGTAAACCAGTATCCGTTCCCGTTGTATGGGAAGAATTTCGGACAAGCCGGGTTGAACGGATTCATGTACCAAAGGCATTCCGAGCCTACTCCCGTGAATATGTATCCTCCGATAGCCTCGTCAGCCACCTGATAATGGATCGCTTCGGGGGGCTTTACCCATACATTTTGCGGATTGGCTGCTCCACCCACCCTGGTCAGCATGCATGTATACTGACGCGGCTGTTCGATGACCCTCCGCAAATCACCCTGGGCATGCCTGAAATATTCTCCGTAGGTTACCCTGACCCGGTTCATAACACATGTCGCGACTGCCCGCATTCCGTCCAGTCCTTCGCCTTCGGCTTCGCATCTGATAAGGCGGGCAAACAGTTCCCTGGTATCCACATCTTTCACCTCTCATTTCCCAATGTATTCCGCTATTGCCCGGACTGTTACAATTTAGGGGAAAAATAATGTATTTTCATGATAAATACCTCAAACTCGCTTTTTATTGTTGCGAAGAAAGGCACAAACCGATTCATGCGCCTGCCGGGATCTCTATATGAAAAGATTGGTATACTTGACAAATTATATTTTTGTGTTAATCTAATAATAGTAATCGTTTCTATGACTTACAGCATATTTGTGTAAGAGTTATTGATAACTCTGTAGCCGCATCCGTCACACCCGTTGAGTTTAAAAAGGGTCGTTTTTGCGGTATAATACTCCGGAACAGATTAGTTGGCATTGATTATAAATATTTGCAAAGGAGTTGGGTTTATGGCAGTAAAAAACGCAATGACCGCTGATTTTCTCCGTTCGGCATACGGCGGCGAAAGCATGGCCCACATGAGGTACCTTCAGTGGGGCAATGCAGCGCAAAAAGAGGGATTTCCCAATATCGCAAGATTGTTTGAAGCAATAGCGTATGCGGAGCAGGTCCATGCGCATAATCATTTCGCGGAAATCGGCGGGGATGTTGGTGACGCGACTGTCACTGCCGGAGCGGTATTCGGTCTTAAGGGAACTGTCGAAAACCTGCAGGGTGCGATAAACGGAGAACTCCACGAAGTAGAGCAGATGTATCCGGTGTATTACAATGCTGCGGAGCTGCAAAGCGAAAAGGGCGCTATGCGTACGTTCAGGTTTGCTCTTGAAGCGGAGAAGATCCATGCGGACCTGTTTAAGAAAGCGCAGGACTGTGCGAAAGAAAACAGGGATATCGAGTTCAAGTCTGTTTATATCTGCCCGATTTGCGGACACACAGTGCTGGATGAAGCACCCGATAAGTGTCCGGTTTGCGGAACCAGGAAAGAGTTGTATAAATCGTTCTGAAAACTACGGTCCGGCCATATAGATCAGAACAGAGGCAATGGATCAGAACAGAGACAGAACTAAACAGATCGATAAACAGGGATTTTTTAAGAAGGGGACGACATAGGTGATAATACTATGAGTCCTCTTTTTTCAAATGGCAGGGGGGCGCACTATGGAGCCGAAGGTATTTCTGGACTTGTTTTTGAAGTTAGCGGCTGCGGGTGCTTTAGGAGCACTGATAGGGATCGAGCGGGAGAGGTCCCATCGCGCTGCCGGATTTCGCACCCATTTTCTTGTGGCTTTGGGAGCGGCGATCGTAATGGTCACCGGGGAGCAGCTGGCAGCCAGATACGGATACGATAATGTGGACCCGACAAGGTTATCCGCACAGGTCATATCCGGGATCGGATTTTTGGGAGCGGGAACCATCCTCAAGGAAGGGATAAACGTCAAGGGCCTCACTACCGCAGCCAGTCTTTGGGCTACCGCCTGCCTGGGATTGGCTGCAGGATCGGGAATGTATGCTGTGGCGGCTCTGGG
>JAAYMG010000410.1 GCA_012521525.1 Clostridiales bacterium
GGCGGCCTCGGGTCCCATTACGGAGCGGAATGTATAGGAGCCGTAACAGTTCCTGTGTCTACGGGGAATACTAAACGCCAGGTGCAGCTGCTGAGGGATTTCGGTGCTACCGTTCTTATGTGTACACCGTCCTATGCGCTGTATCTTGCGGAAACGATCGAACAGGCGGGCTTCCTGGATGAGTTGAAACTCCGCGTCGGAATATTCGGCGCTGAGCCGTGGACCGAGGAAATGAGGCTTATGATCGAAGAGAAACTGCGTTTGTCCGCGCATGATATATACGGCCTGTCAGAAATCATCGGACCGGGAGTTTCCTGCGAATGCGGGATGAAAAACGGTCTGCATGTTGCCGAAGACCACTTCGTTCCTGAAATAATCGATCCCAAGACGGACAAACCAATGGATGAAGGTGAATATGGGGAACTGGTCTTTACATGCATAACCAAGGAAGCCATGCCTCTGATACGCTATCGTACAAGGGATATTTCCAGCCTGAACTATCAAAAATGCGAGTGCGGCCGAACTTCCGTCAGGATGTCGAAACCCAAAGGCAGGGTGGACGACATGCTTATCATACGCGGCGTCAACGTATTTCCGTCTCAGATCGAGAGCGTGCTGATGGGCATCACTGAAACTGCTCCCTTCTTCATGCTGGTCGTGGATCGTGTAAACAACCTGGACACGCTAGAGGTAAAGGTTGAAATGAGACCGGAGTTTTTCTCGGATGAAGTGCGCGTGATCGAGAGGCTGAGGAACAGGATCGCCAGGGAGATCGAGTCGGCACTTGGACTGTCGGTCATAGTAACTTTGGCAGAGCCGAAGTCTATCGAGCGGAGCGAAGGGAAAGCCGTAAGAGTTATTGACAGGAGAAAACTTTATTGAATATCTGGGAGGAGCACATATGGAACTGAAGAAACGGAACGAAATGGATCCAAAGTATCAGTGGGACTACACTCACATGTTTGAAAGCAAAGAGGCCTGGGAAAAGGCATTTCAGGAAGCACAGGGCCTCATAAGCAAAGTGCAGGGTGTAGCGGGGACTTTGGGAGAGTCCGCGGAGTCTCTCAAGAAGGGGCTTGACACAGTATACCAGGCTTTTGAAAAGACTGAGCTTGTATATCTTTACGCCTATCTGCACAAATCGGGTGACAACGGAGATCCGGAATACCAGGACATGGCAGCCCGCGCTACGAAACTCCTTGTCCAACTTGAGACCGCAACATCTTTCCTGGACCCTGAAATACTTGCGATACCTGAGGACAAGCTGAACGAATACCTGGAATACGAAGGTTTGAAAACATATCGCCACAAGATCCACAACATCGCCAGGGGCAGGGCCCACACACTTGACGCCGAGAAAGAGCGGATACTCGCGATGCTGGGCGACGCTGCGCAGACTCCGAGCGACAGCTTCGAGATGCTCGAGAGCGTCGACATGACATTCCCGAAGATCGTTGACGAGAACGGCAACGAGGTGGAACTGACACACGGGAACTTTACCGTTTACCGCGAGAGCAAGGACCGCAGGGTCCGCCAGGAGGCTTTCGAAAAGTACTTCGGTGAGTTCAAACGCTATATCAACACATTTGCCGCAATGTATTCCGGGTCGGTGAAGTTTGACTCATTCTATTCTGATGTGCGCAATTTCAATGATCCGTGCGAGGCTGCGCTGTTTGGAAGCAACGTGCCCGTATCCGTCTATGAGCAGCTTATTGAGGCCGTGCATTCGGGCCTGAAGACGATGCGCCGTTATCTCGAGCTGAGAAAAAAGGTGCTTGGCCTTGAGGAAATGGATATGTATGACCTCTACACCCCGATCGTTGACGAAGTGGATTACAAGGTCCCTTATGAAGATGCCAAGGTGCTTGTAAAGGAAGCGCTCAAACCTCTTGGAGAGGGATATCAGAAGCTGCTGGATAAGGCATACACCGAAAACTGGATAGACGTGTATGAAAACAAGGGAAAGACTACCGGCGCGTTCTCATGCGGAGTATATGGGGTCCATCCATATGTGCTGCTGAACTATACCGACACTCTTGACGACGCATTTACACTTGCCCATGAGCTTGGACATGCCATGCATTCATACCTGTCCAGCCAGGCTCAGGACTATGTGAATCATGATTATCGCATCCTGGTTGCCGAAGTCGCATCGACCGTAAACGAAGTCCTGCTTACAAAATATCTGCTTTCGAAGGAGACGGATAAAAAGCGCAGGGCATATATACTCAACCACTTCCTTGAGGGCTTCCGCCTGACAGTATTCCGTCAGACGCTCTTCGCGGAATTCGAGAAGAAAGCCCACGACATGTACAAGAGCGGTGTTTCCCTTACCGCCAAGTCTCTGAGCAAGGTTTACAGGGAACTCAATGAGCTCTATTATGAAGGCGCTAAGGTAAACGACCTTATAGATGTAGAATGGGCAAGGATACCGCACTTTTACAGGGCATTCTACGTGTACCAGTATGCAACCGGGTTCTGCAGCGCAGTTGCGATAGCCGACAAGATCCTGGAAA
>JAAYMG010000411.1 GCA_012521525.1 Clostridiales bacterium
AAGGTCTTTTTGTCGTGCCTTGCGAGAAACAGCAGCTTCTCGACGAGCTCGTTCATCGACTCGGCCTCCGATGATATGGCGCCGATCGCCTCCTTGGCCACTTCCGGGTCGGACATGCCCCACCTCTCCAGGAGCTGGGCATAACCGCGAATGACCGATATGGGGGTCCTCAGTTCATGGGAGGCGTCCGACACGAAGGCCTTTTGGCTCTCGTAAGCGGCTTCGATCCTGTCAAGCATGTCGTTTATGACCGAAGCCAAATCGCGCAGCTCATTCTTGGTGCCAAGTATATTTATCCTCATATCGAGATTGCTTGCGGATAAGTTGCGCGCAGCTTGGGCGATTTCGTCTATCGGCTTGAGTATGCTGGTCGCAAGACGTCTTCGGTTTGCGATAAGGGACAGGACCCGCAGCAGGTCGAGCGCGACTATGGTTATAAGCAGTATGATGTACTGCCTTGAATATTCACCTGAATTGGCGACAAATATATAACTCGTTCCGTCTTCGCCTCTGACGGTAAACTTTACATATAACGTTCCGTCAGAAAGGTCGATCAACCTGAAGTTATCGTCGCGGCTCAGACCGTCATAGGCAACAGTTCCGTCGGGCGCTTCGATCCTTGCCGACACAAGTTCCGTGCTGTGACCGACGGCTTCGTCTGCATACCTGCCTATGATCATGTCTACATGATCTGCATATTCAGGTATTAGAGCGGCGATAAACACGAATGTAAATATTATGGCAGCGGATACCGTGGATCCCAGCAAAAAAAGAGCATATCGCAACGCGATCCGAAGGCTGAGCGAAAAACGGATGTTGCTAAGTAACCTGTTCAGAATGGATCCCGCCTCTCTGTTTGGGAGGTAAATGAACGGCTATGCCTGGCTGCGGCTATGTCGCCTGTGTGGGATCATACCTGAGAGAATAGCCGACGCCGCGCACAGTGCAGATAAGTCTTATGTTATACTTCTGGTCGATTTTAGCCCTGAGATACCGGACATAGACATCAACGACATTTGCATCTCCGACATATTCATATCCCCAGACCTGGTCGAGGAGCTGGTTGCGGGTAAGTACGGTGTTTTCGTGCCTGGCAAGGTATTCCAGGAGGTCGTACTCCTTCTTGGTCAGTTCGATCGGCTCGCCGTTGCAAAATACCTGTCTGCCGGCAGTATGTATCTCAACCGGTCCGATCCTTATCATTTCCTGCTGTGCGGCGGGCCCGCGCCTTTTCAGCACGGCCCTGATCCGCGCCAGGAGCTCCTCTATGGCAAAAGGCTTGGTTATGTAGTCGTCGGCACCCGTGTCAAGGCCCGCGACTTTATCCGAGACGTCGTCCTTGGCGGTCAGAATTATTATTGGGACATCGCTTTGCCGACGGATCCTGCGGCAGACTTCTATACCGCTCATCCCGGGAAGCATCAGGTCAAGAAGTACCAGGTCAAAATTGCCCGAAAGAGCGGCATCCAGCCCGGCTACCCCGTCAAATGCCGTCTGTACGTCGTAACCCTCATGCCTGAGCTCCAGCTCAAGGTAGCGCGAGATCCTGGGCTCATCTTCAACTATAAGTATCCGGGACATCTACACCTCTCCCTTCATGACAGTGAAAACTAATGACAGTGAAAACGGCAAGGGGATGTACCGCCGGTACACCCCTGCGATTTAATCCAGTATATCATGAAAGGGAAGGGATAAAAAGAGCGATCGGCCATTTTCCTTTCTTCATCACTGCTCTATAATAATGTCTTCATCCTGAGAAGGGCGCGCATACCGGTTCGGATCTGTACTATGGGAAGTGCCCGCATTCCGGGATGGGTCCTGATCCTGAGCTGTGTTCGCGTTCCGGGATGGATCCACGGGGGCATCATCTGCCTGCCCGCTTTCGTCCTTGCTGTCCTTCCTGATTTCATCCCTGACAGCCTGGGCTGTTTTCTTTGCCGAATATACTATATTAGAGAAATCGCTGATCGCGTCGGGATCTTTCACGAAGCTTATCTTATAGCCGAGCAATATTGCGACGATCAGGGCGGGGATCGTGACATAGAAAGCGAATACTACGGCTATAAGCATGAATATAATAGAGAAGTTGGCAATGGTCTTGTTTTCCTTTCGAACGACCATGCGGTTGATATACCCCTTTCGGAGAAGGGATTTGAGCGCTTCCCAGAATGACCTTTCGGAAGAATGCTTAGATTTGAGTTTTCCCGAGCGTTCAA
>JAAYMG010000412.1 GCA_012521525.1 Clostridiales bacterium
AGGGTATCCGCGCGAGTATCGATACGCACTCGTTCCCGAGCCTGCCGATATTTGAGATAATACAGAAAAAAGGAAATATCTCTTCCCGTGATATGTTCAACACATTCAATATGGGTCTGGGTCTGGCAATGGTCGTGGACAGCGCTGACGTCGGCACAGCAATGTGCACGCTTACGCAGCTTGGCGAGCACCCGTACCTGATCGGGACCTGCATTGAAGGAGATCCGGGTGTGGACCTATGGTAAGGATCGCCGTTTTGGTATCCGGCGGAGGTACCAACCTGCAGGCATTGCTCGACGCGAAAAGTAACGGGCATATAAAGAACGGCGACTTCACCCTCGTCGTCTCATCCTCTCCCGACGCATATGCCCTTACCCGTGCCGAAACCCACGGCATCAAAAGCGTCGTAGTTGACCGGAAAAAGTACAGGAACCGCACCGAATTTACAAATGCCATACTGGATGTGCTCAATGAGCATCAAATAGAACTTGTCGTGCTTGCAGGTTTCCTGTATGTCCTTTCACCGGAGTTCACGCAGCAATACAGGAACCGGGTCATAAACGTGCACCCGTCACTTATTCCCGCTTTCTGCGGTGACGGGTTTTACGGACTTCGGGTGCATGAAAAAGTGCTTGAGTACGGCGTAAAACTGACGGGTGCAACCGTCCATTTCGTAAACGAGGAAACTGACGGGGGGCCCATAATCCTTCAAAAGGCTGTGGATGTCGTGGACGGTGATACTCCG
The DNA here is from genome assembly GCA_012521525.1 of Clostridiales bacterium. GTDB lineage: Bacteria > Bacillota > Clostridia > Oscillospirales > JAAYOS01 > JAAYOS01. The sequence goes on from JAAYMG010000412.1 coordinate 746, forward strand.
GAGACGCTTCAGCGCCGGGTCATGGAGCAGGCCGAGTGGGTCATCCTCCCCAGGGCCGTCGAACTGTTTTGTGACGGCCGTCTGAAAGTGGAAGGCCGACACGTCAGGATAACTTGACGAAATTCTTCCTGATCTTAAGTAAGCCTTGCAATTTCTCCGCAGATAATATAAGCTTTGTATGGACACATAAATATCGTATGGCAATTGAATGCTTTACCGTATACATGGTGACCATATGTCAACGATACTTATTACAACGATTCTTAAACCTAATTACTTATATCTAATTGCTTATATCGATTACGCATTAATATCGATAACGCAGCGTCCTGATGTTCAGTACCGTTAATAAATGCATTCTCTGGTCACCCCATGTTTTATAGCGGACAGGAGAGAAAAAAATGAAAGAATTCCTCGTACATGGAGACACACTCCCCGAAGCCTATCACAAGTCACTGGTCACACTGCATTATGAGGGTGAACATGTCCCCTGCCCGGATTATAACACCAACCAGAAAGAGCTCTCGATGACATTGTCGATATCAGATCCTTTGCGCGAACCGATGATAAGCCGTCTCTTTATCGGCGGTTACAGCGAGCTGGAACAGTACAGGCAGGAAATAATCGACGGTATCCTCGATTTCGAGATCGAGAGGGGCAACTGGGAATATACTTACCACAGCAGGATCGCCGAGCAGATGCCCTTTATAATCAGAGAGCTGAAACGCAATCCGGATTCCCGAAGGGCGGTCATCGACGTTCGTGACTGGAAGCACGATACCCGCGAAGGAAACACTTCCCCTGCATGCCTGCAGCACATCCAGTATCTCGTCCGAAACGGAAAGCTGCACTGCAAGGTACTCTTCCGTTCCAACGACGCGGCAAAAGCCACTTTCATGAACGCCTTCGCGCTGATCCTGCTCCAGAAAAAAGTCGCGGACGAGCTTGGCTTCGAGGTCGGCTCCTACACCCACAGGGCCAACAGCTTCCATGTCTACGAGAAGGATTACGATCTCCTCAAAGGATATGTCGAAAGGATCGAAAAAGGTCTCCCTACGACATACAACTACGTGGGAGAGTGGGATGAATTGATGGAGGAGGCAAGGCCTCATATTGCCCGCACAGTGGAGGAGCTAAAATCCCGCGGCAGTTGAGGACTTACCGGACGCTCTTACTTACCGGACTCTCTTATAGTTGACATATAGTGCAAACATATAAGATGCTGCCTGTTTTATACATTGCCTTTCGGAATTAAGATCAAGGGGGCGGGGATTTGACACACAGAGTACAAGTTGTCAAATCCCTCGCCCCCTTAGTTCATCCGGCATTCTTGGAAATGCAAAGTGGCCCTATAAAGGACCACCTGTTCGTTGTTTTTATATTACCGGTTTTGAGCCGCTTCGTCCCGCTGACGGGTCTGCATATAACCATTGGCAGTTAATGCACACGCCCATTCATCGCACTCGTGCAAACGACATGTCAAGAGTTCAGTATGTATCGCACCTCAATAAGCTCCTTGCCCCCGATGATGATCGGCTTTTCGTCCCCCGATTCGACAAAACCGATTTTTTCATAAAAAGCCCTCGCCACGGCATTGTCGCGCAGCACCCATAATAATACGCTGTCAAATCCGCTGCTTTTAAGCTCGTCAAGAGCAGCCTGCATGAGCTTTCTGCCATAGCCCAGTCCTATATAGTCCGGATGTAGATATATCGAGACTATTTCGCCCCAGCCCGGTAAGTCGGGATCCCGTCCCGGGCCAAACGACGAAGTGCCGATGTATTTGTCCCCTTCCAGCATCACCAGCGCGTTGAACCGGCTGTTCCTAAGTCTGGGGACCCAGCGTTCATCGGTAAGCGAATCCAAATAGTGCTGAGGGACAATACCGCGGTATGCATGTTTCCAACTGAGTGCATATATGCGGCTTACCTCTTCTATATCGCTGTCTTCCATCCGGCGAATCAGCATACACGGCCTCCAATCCCCATACATCAGAATAGTGTCATGGTTCACGGCATCTCTTTATGATTATGTTCTGCACATTCTAAGTATACCCACATAGGCTATAAAATCAACATCCGACTGCGTCATGTATCGGATAAGCAATAAAAAACCGCAATCCCATGATCTATAAGGGATTGCGGTTTTACTGGTCCGAGTGGCGGGACTTGAACCCACGGCCTCTTGAACCCCATTCAAGCGCGCTACCAATCTGCGCCACACCCGGTCATCAGCCTTGAAATAATAACACAATTCAACAGCCCTGTCAAGTGTAAACTGATGGCGCGAATGGAATGACGATTTTCGGGGTTTCAGGCCGGCGGTCCCTCCGACTGCGGATGTACGGGTATCAGTTCCCTATGGTGCCGGATCGTAACCGACAACGGTCCAGATCCCTGTATCGTCCTGCCTTACCAGCCTTTCAAGATATACTCTGCTGATCGGGCTTTCGGGATCGTTTACCTCGATTATCGCATTTACTCCGTCATTGCTCAATATACTCAGATCATCATAATCTATCGGGTAATCTCCCTCTATGCCTCCGGGCGACATCTCCAGGCTTACGAACACCTGTGCCACATATACGGGATCCAGCCTCCACGGAGAGCTGCCCGAGTCCACACTCTTCTGTGTGTTTTTCTCCACCTCGATGTCGTACGGGACCTTTATCATGGGTCCTTCCTGAGGCTCTTCGTATGCCGCAGGTATCGTCAGCTCTTTACCGAACAGATCCTTGATGAATACGGTCAATCCCTCCGGCGAAATGTTCGCGACGAGCTTGTATTCATATGCATCATGCTGCCAGCGCACTGAGCATATATCGTTTGATCCTCCGTACACGCCGCCGCCCGGAATAGTCCCCAAATCATCCTGCACATTCAAAATGATCTCGGTGTCAACGTCGCCTATCTTTCCCAGAACCGCCATGGCGTCCGGCTCAAATCCGCTATTCGTGCGCCTTAGTGATAATACTGCCTTCTCGTATCCGTCACTCGATGAAATAAAATACATTTTTATGGTTTTCGTTTCCGTTTCCACAGCAATTCTTTCAATTTCAAATCCTTCAGGGGCTTCCAGTGAGATCGCAGGCAAAAATCCGGCTATCGCTCCGGCTTCTTCAATACTGCTCACCAGTTGCACCGGATTTTCATCAACCACAGTAAAGCCGTCCGGGACACTGAGGGACATAAGTTCATCAGGTATTGCATCTGCAAATTCTACATCTTTGTAAGTCATCCTGTACTGGATGGCGTTAAACATCCCGCTTTGCTTCCGGAGGGGAAGTTTTGTTTCCTTGTCCACCCAGATCCTGTATGAAAGCCCACCTTGGGGGGTTACTTCAAGTACTGTCGTTTGACGACCCGCAATGGTGTCCTCGCCGACTTCCCTGATTTCTATGGCGTTTGCTGCAAGCTCGATCTCCTTTCCCAGCTCAAAAGCAAACCTGTAAGGGTCAGGAAACGCAGGAAAAACATTAAGGGATTTTTCTTCGGCCCTTTTTTGCCATTTTGTCCGTCCGTTGTTTGCCGTGATCAGGCCGTCATAAGTGCCCTCAATGTGAGCGACATGGTAGCGCCCCTCTTTATCCGCCCATACATCAAGGACCATCTGAATGGTTTCCTGTCCCTGTCCGTCGATCGTTGCGATTTCAAGTATCCCATGGTATGCCTTGACTGCATCAAAGGAACGTTCCATCGCATGGACAATGTTTGAATTGCCGAACGGCAAAATGAAGTATGCCAGCACGGCTATGAGGGCTATCGTCGCCACTGCAGCAAGCGATTTTTGCCATACTCTCTTTCGGGCATACTTCGCTGACGATTTCGATGATGCGCCTTTCTTATGAATGGGTCCTGTCTTCGACAGGCCTGATATCACTCTGCTCTCAAAACCATCCCCTGGCATTGCCGGTTCCCTGAGGCTGCGCACCTTTCTTACCGTATCCATCAGCTCTTCAAGTTCGGCGGACTCCGCCGGCTTTCCGTGCCGGGCAGGTTTTATTTCGGCGTTCAGACTGTCGATATATTCCGACAGTATTTTTTCTTTTTTACGCATCAGCATGCCTCCTTTTCAAACGCTGTTTTTCAGCAGTTCCGCAAGTGCTTTCAATCCGCGATATTGAAGGACACGGATCGTCCCCTCTTTTTTATTCATTATTTTCGCGGTTTCGGCTGTACTATATCCCTTTATGATCCTCAGCTCGATGACCTTACGCTGTTCTTCACTGAGCCTGTCCAGCGCATTTCTTATTAACTCGCGTTGTGATACAATGTCAGAAGAGTCTTCGACCGCCGTTTCCGTCGGATCTATCGATTCGATCCCGACCATAGTCCCGCGGCGGCTCCGCTTGCGCCACCTGTCCCTCAGGATATTCAGCGAAACGGTCTTCAGAAAGTCGACGTGTTTCTCGATCTTCTTATCGCTCCTGCGGATATGGTCCAGCGCCCTTACGTAAGTTTCCTGAGTTATATCCTCTGCCTCTTCCCGGTTTTGAACTTTATAATAAATAAACCGGTAGATGTCTTTCCAGGTAGACGCGAACAACTTTTCAACCGACTCACGATCACCCTCTTGCAGTTTGGCAAACTCCTTTTCTTCCATTTGCAAAAACTCCTCTTTACCGGCCGGATGCGTTAAGTTGAAGTAAGCATCCCCAATAAGAAAATGCTCAACATACGATCGTATTTATCCTTCAATTGTAAGGACGTTTGATTATGCCGTTTGTTACACAGACATGATTTTTTGTTCCTATATCCATTCCCAGGATACAGTCGGTTTCAAGAATATATCCTTTGATCCGCAAGACAAAAACCGTCAGTTAAATTATTACATTATTTCCATAATTTTCTTGCTACATAATGATCATTCTGTTATAATATGAGATAAGCATCGAATTCGTCATAAAATCTGAAAGGTGAGGAAAAGATTGCACGACCTGGATGAGCTGCTCAGGAACGTGATTTCCGAGGCGAAAGCACTGAAAATCCCTGTTTCAAACCGGATCGTCCCGAATGTCAGGGTAAACAACAGGGCGATCCGCCGTTTTGGCTGCTGTATAGCCAAAAACGGCGAGTTCATCATAGAAATATCCGGTAAACTGCTTGACGCTTCCGAACGGGCATGCAAGCAAACACTGGCGCACGAAGTGCTGCACACCTGCCCGGGCTGCAAAAACCACGGGATCAAGTGGAAGCAGTATGCTAAAATCATGAATTCGGCTTATGGCTACGAAATATCACGTGCCAGCACGCACGAATCTCTTGGCATTGCGGACACTTCCCTTACCCGCTACCTTCTCCGCTGCCAGAATTGCGGGGCCGAAATCAGGCGAATGCGGCGTTCAAAGCTTGTCGACCATCCCGAGCGCTACCGCTGTAAATGCGGCGGTAAGCTTATCCTTGAAAAGCCTGTTTAAGCGAGTCCTGTATGAACAGATGCAATTTTGCATGAACAGTTGTAAACCCGGGATTTCTCATCATAAACTCTAACGATCGGTGGTAAAAACATTTGATATTTGGCTGTTTTTCTCTTTACATGCGGGAAAATATGTGTTATCATATCGCAAATATATCACAACAAGCATTGCAGCATATATTGGTGTAAAGGAAAGTTTTCTGTCAGGGAGATCAATATGGTCAAAGCTCTCTTTACAGCAGCATATTATTATTACTTCGGCTTTATTTACTTTAGCAAGTACAATAAGGCTGTTAAGGTTATGCTGTTGTAGAGGTATAGAGTTATATTCGTAAAAGGCTGCGAGTAGGGCTCCACAGTGTAACCGCTGTGGAGCCCTCTTAATATCATCATCTTTCTTCAAAGAGGTGAGCAAATATGATCATTATCCTTAAAGAAAGCCCGGACAAAAAGCAACTGGATAACCTGATAAACTGGCTGAAGAGCATGGGGCTGGAAATCCATCTCTCGGTAGGGGCTACGCGGACGATCCTCGGCCTGATCGGGGACACGACATCTATTGACATCGACCTGCTTCTTGCCCTTGATATCGTTGATGATGTCAAGCGCATACAGGAGCCTTACAAGAACGCAAACCGCAAATTCCATCCCGATGATCTGGTGATCGATATAAACGGGACAAAAATTGGCGGCGGGAATTTCCTGATGATTGCGGGACCATGTTCGATAGAGTCGGCAGAACAGCTAAACGATATAGCTTTCAGGGTAAAGAAAGCCGGCGCCGGCATGCTGCGAGGCGGTGCCTTCAAGCCCCGCACGTCGCCGTATGCCTTCCAGGGTCTGAGGGAACAGGGCATAGAGTTGCTGATCGAGGCCAAGAAGAAGACCGGGCTGCCGGTCGTGACCGAAATCATGGACATTTCTCAGCTCCACCTGTTTGAGGAGGTCGACGTGATACAGGTCGGAGCCAGAAACATGCAGAATTTTGAGCTCCTGAAGGAGCTGGGCAAGGTCAGGCAGCCGATATTGCTGAAGAGAGGGCTTTCAAGCACCCTTAATGAGCTGCTTATGAGCGCCGAATATATCATGGCCGGAGGAAACGAGAACGTGATACTTTGCGAACGCGGGATCAGGACCTTTGAAACCGCGACAAGAAACACTCTGGACCTCTCGGCGGTCCCGATGCTCAAGAGCATGAGCCATCTGCCCGTCATAGTCGATCCCAGCCATGCTACAGGTTTGTCCAGGCTGGTGTTGCCCATGGCCCTTGCCGCCGCAGCCTGCGGTGCAGACGGCCTGATAATTGAGGTCCACAACGACCCCGAGCATGCCCTCTGCGACGGACCCCAGTCATTGACGCCAGATGCCTTCGAAACGCTCACAAAAAGGGTCGGACAGATACTGCCTTACGCATATAGATAAATTTGGATTGTAAATCCAGTCATTATCGGATAACATTGGTATAACAGCCGCGTATTGCGGCGGCATCATGATTCAATTTAACAGGGGGATCGCATCATGAAGAGGATACCGGTCGAAGCGTCAAGAAAATATGATGTGTTGGTCGGCTACGGTATTTTGGAAAACGCGGGCGGTTATTGCAGAGAAGTTATTGAGCCTTGTAAAGCGCTGATCATAACTGACAGCAATGTCGAGCCGCTTTATAGCGATACCGTTACCGCCTCCCTGCTAAACTCCGGATATAGTGTATTCCATTATGTATTCACTGCCGGCGAGCGCTCAAAAAACATCCATACCCTTACTGCCATACTGGAGTTTGCGGCGGAAAACCGTTTTACCCGTACCGATATTTTCGTGGCACTGGGCGGAGGTGTCACGGGCGACATCGCCGGTCTGGCCGCAGCGCTCTATCAGCGGGGGATCCGGTACGTGCAAGTTCCGACCACTTTTTTGGCGGCTATCGACTCATCCGTGGGCGGAAAGACCGCGATCAACCTCATTGCGGGCAAAAACCTTGCCGGCGCCTTCTGGCAGCCCAGCCTTGTCATCTGTGACTGCGACACTTTCAAAACACTTCCCGACAGCGTATTTGCGGATGGTACGGCAGAAGCGATAAAATACGGCATGATTACCGAACTCCCGCTTTTTGAACAGTTTGAACACGGCAGCATTTCGAGAGACCTTGATAATATCGTTACAAGCTGTGTCAATATAAAGCGAAGGCTCGTAAGCAGGGACGAGTATGACCGCGGCGCCCGGCAGCTGCTGAACTTCGGTCATACGATCGGACATGCCATAGAGAAGCTGAGCGGCTACTCGATCTCTCACGGAAATGCGATATCGATCGGTATGGTAATGATGTCAAGAGCGGCCGAGCAAATGTCGATGACTCGCGAACCATGTTCAAAGCGTCTTTCAAGGGCTCTTGAAAGACACGGCCTTGAAACCGAATGCCCATACAAGGCAGGCGAGCTACTTGAAGCCGTACTCGGCGATAAAAAGCGAAGCGGTGATGAAATAACCCTCGTCATACCGACCCGTCCGGGCAAATGCAGGCTGCACACCGTTCCCACAGGCGATATCGAACGCATATTGGAGCTTGGTTTGAAACGGGGTGATGAGTGATGGACATCAGGATCCCGCCTTCCAGGCTTTCCGGTACCGTTACGGCCATATCTTCAAAATCGGATGCTCACAGGAACCTGATATGCGCCGCGTTTGCGCATTCCCCCACTGTTATCGATATAAACACGCTTTCCGAGGATATTTGGGCAACCATTGACTGCATTACGGCACTGGGTGCGAAAGTGAGTTTTGATGACAAAGGAAAAATAAGCGTTTTACCGATAACCGGGAAAACAGGTCATTGGGGCAAACATCCAGGTTTTTACCTAAACTCCCTTAACAGTTCCGAAAGCGGCAGCCGATCCGATGACC
>JAAYMG010000045.1 GCA_012521525.1 Clostridiales bacterium
CATGCAGTCAGAGACCTTATCCAACATAACACATAAAGGAGGGTTACCATGAACGTAAAATTCAACAAGAAAAACCGGATGATGGAAGTCGAGTTTCAATACAGGGATGTCCCCGAGGCAAACCTTTTCAGGAACATATATCCATATAATGAGGTCCCCAGGATCGTATTCAACCAGCGCATCGTTCCGATGAACATCCCTGAGAAACTATACATAACAGACACCACCTTCAGGGACGGACAACAGTCCCGATCACCATATACTGTCGAAGAGATCAGCAAGCTGTTCGATTTGCTTCACAAACTTGACAACGGCAGCGGTGTCATCAGGCAAAGCGAATTCTTCCTGTATTCAAAAGTTGACCGCGAGGCCGTCAGCAAGTGTATGGAAAAGGGGTATCGGTTCCCCGAGATAACAGCCTGGATCAGGGCGAAGAAAGAAGACTTCCAACTGGTCAGGGACATGGGCATAAAGGAGACGGGGATACTGGTCTCATGCTCCGATTATCATATCTTCAAGAAGCTCAAAATGAACAGGACACAAGCCATGAACCAGTATTTGAGCATCGTATCGTCCGCTCTTGAAGCGGGGATAATCCCGCGCTGTCACTTTGAGGACATAACGAGGGCCGATTTTTACGGGTTCGTGTTGCCCTTTGCGGCAAAGCTCATGGAGATGTCCGACGAATCCGGCCTGCCGGTCAAGATCCGCGCCTGCGATACTCTGGGCCTGGGTGTAAGCATTCCGGGTGTTGCTCTCCCCCGAAGCGTTCCCCAGATAATTTACGGCCTTGTCAACTATGGAAACGTTCCTTCCGAGTACCTGGAATGGCACGGACACAATGATTTTTATCGGGCGGTCACCAACTCGACGTCGGCGTGGCTGTACGGTGCCGCTGCTGTGAATACGTCGCTTTTGGGCATCGGAGAGAGGACCGGTAATACACCCCTTGAGGCCATGGTCATGGAATATGTGCAGCTCAGAGGGACAAGTGACGGGATGGATCTGCGTGTCATAACCGAAATAGCCGACTTCTTTGAAAACGAACTGAATTATGAGATCCCCCCGCGCACACCGTTTGTGGGGAGGGCCTTCAACGCCACGCGCGCGGGGATACATGCGGACGGCCTGCTGAAGGACGAGGAGATCTACAACATTTTCGACACCACGAAAATACTCGGCCGGCCCCCCGTGGTAGTTGTCGACGCACATTCGGGGCTTGCGGGGATCGCGGCATGGATAAACAACTATTTCCACCTGAAAGGTGACAGGGCGATAGACAAAAGGGACGAAAACGTCGCAAAGATCAAGGAATGGATCGACGCCGAATATGCAAACGGGCGGACCACAGTTATCGGCGACTCCGAACTTGAACAGCTTGTGAAAGAGTACTTCCCCCACCTGTTTTCGATGAGGCAGAGCAGGGTGGAATGATACGACACTTACCGGACGAAAACGGAACTTGGGGGGCGTGATAATCAGGCCACAGGTCACAGAAAGGAGTGCGTTGATATTTATGTTTAGCATGAGAAAACCGCTGGAGGATGGAAACAGGTCAGACAGGTTTGACCGGCTGAAGGATTCCATAGCGGATTACATACAGCTTAAGGATAAGATCCTTACAGGTATTGAGGACGAAGAGAGGATGGAGGCCCAGAAGAAAAAAATCATGGACAGACTGGGCGCCACCGAGGAACAGTGGAACGATTACAAATGGCAGCTTGCCAACAGGTTTACGGACATAAACCATTTTGCGGACCTGATAGGGGTGCCTGCCGAGGCAAAGGAAGCCATTGAGAGAGTGGGGAAAATTTACAGGTATGCGATTTCGCCGTACTATCTGTCGCTGATCGATCCGGATGACCCCGGGTGCCCCATCAGGCGGCAGGCGGTGCCGTCTCCGGATGAGCTCAGCCCTGAAGGCGAACTGGACCCCATGGACGAGTCCGGGTGGACTCCGGCGGAATTTGTGACGAGGAGGTATCCCGACCGCCTGATCATCAAGGTGACGAATGTGTGCGGCATGTATTGCCGTTTTTGCCAGAGGCGCCGACTGATCGGGGAAACGGACAACAACATTCCGAGGGAGAGGCTCAAGGCCGCCATTGATTATGTGAGGGAAAACGAAGAGATCCGCGACGTCCTGATAACGGGAGGAGACGCTTTTATGCTCAGTGACGCCACTATAGAGTGGCTGCTCGATTCGCTGAGGAAGA
>JAAYMG010000046.1 GCA_012521525.1 Clostridiales bacterium
CCCACAGAAGTACCTCGTGTCCGTTATCGAGCAGGGCATTGGCGATCAGGCTTCCCGATGACAGCGAAACATCCCTTTCCGGGCTTAGGCCGCCCGCCAAAACTACTATTTTCATTGTTACCTCCAAATAAACAGCTGATATCCGATCATCAAAGAATTATGAGCAGCTAACCCTCATTATGCGTTATTGCACGACATATAGCCGAGCCTTGTCGCAGCACCATAAGCCCTGATGCCTGCCGCCTTCTATGCCTATCTCGGAAAAGATCCTACTTTGAGCAAAGCCTGATCCCCATCTCATAAGCTTTACGGCAGTCTTCAGGAAATACTTCCTGCCGCCTTTTTGCCTTCGCTTCCGGGTCGAACCCCGGCACGACGTACTTGGAGTAGTCCTCGAACTGGTATGTATCGGTGGAGAGCAATGTTTCAGACGCCCCGAAGAATCTTTCAAGCAGCTTCTCCATGCCTTTGAAGTTCTGGGCATACCCGATGCGCTCCAGATAATCTTCTCTTACATTCATCGTGTAAATAAATCCGGTCTTTATCTTCCTTTCAAACAGGGTCGTCCCTTTCCCGTCATACACCAGGTACTGGAACAGCAACCGCTCAAGGAATGATCTCATCTCACCCGTTACCTGTCCGAAGTAGATCGGCGAACCGAAGATAAGCGCATCAGCCTGCTCGATCCTGCTGAAGACAGGCTTAAGATCGTCATTCACTGCACATTTGCCATAGCTTTTTCCGCCTTTTAGTTTACAGGAGAAACAGCTTATGCAGCCTTTGAAGTCCAAATCATAAAGGTGTATCAGTTCCGTTTCAGCTCCCTGCGAAGCTGCGCCTTCAAGAGCTTTGCTCAGCAATGTTGCCGTGTTCCAGTTCTTTCTCGGACTTCCGTTGAATGCTATAACTTTCATGATATACCTCCTGATGTATTACTTTTCAGTTATGGAAATTCCACTTTAATTATACTTTATCTTCAAATCCAACGCCATATGGAATATAATTGAGCTGTAACTTTTTTCCGTGATCAGTGATTGAACCTATTGCCAGGGCCGACCGGGGTCGACCAGGTTTGCTTTGGCGAGGGTCCATAGCCGGAGGTGATATGAGCATGCAACTGTTATTCATGCACCAGTTTGAATCTTTGGTTGATGACTCATCAAATGTTGCGGGACCTTATGAGTTCCTGGGTACGCTCCTTATAGCACTCCAGTTCGTGTTCACTTTCATGATATTGATCGGGAAATGGAAAATCGTAAGGCTGGTCTCGCCTTTTCTTGCTGCGATTTTCGGTGGAAGCGCATTCGTGGTGTACTACCTGAATCAGACGTCAGTCGGTAATACTCTGGATATTAAGGTCCTGATATTCACGGGCGCCGGGCTGGTTTATGGTCTGGCAATCGGTTTTTGGAGGATACATAAGGAGCTCGAATTTCAGAGACTCCGCAAATCGGCAAAAGAAGCCGCCGCACGAACTCATGGAAGCAAAACATGATCATCAGAGCAGCTTTACCCGTCGGAAGTTTGTCGTGACGGAGTTTTCAAGTTAACAAGGACAAAACATATCAGGCACTCTACGATCAAATTGTCGTTGGGTGCCTGAGATCACTCTTATTATGAAGGTTATAAATGTCAACATTTTACATATGCATAGAGGCTTATTGCAGTTATTTTCCGTGTACCATCGGTTCGATGGTCATAGTCCGCACTTCTTGCCTGCAGCTTCTAGAATAAAATTCGTCAGAACCTTGGTACTGGTGCCGTTACGCCTTGTTGTTTGGCAGACTCCCGCCCTCCATGTCACCGATGCAACGGACAATCCGCGACAAGAAACCTGTCTTATGTCCCCGTTTAAGCTTTTAATTATCACAGTCATACTACTCAACATATTATTCCAAAACTTTGCAAAAGCGAATTAGATTGCGAAATCAACTGTAAATGAAGCTTTTCATCCGGTTTAAGCAAAATATTGTTGAAAAACAAGCTCTGCTGTGATACAATTGGAAAACTCTGTGCGGAGATGCGGGGGTGGACCGATGATCGAATTGCGGAATATCAACAAAACGTTCAAAGTGGCACGACGCAACGCCGGATTTGGCGAAGCGCTTAAGGCATTGTTCAGGAAAGAGTACACATACATACACGCGCTCAAGGATGTTACTTTTACTATAGGCGACGGGGAGATGGTCGGTTATATCGGGCCCAACGGCGCCGGCAAAAGCAGTACGATCAAGATTATGAGCGGCATATTGAACCCCGACAGCGGCGAGTGCATCATAAATGGTCTGACTCCGTGGAAAAACAGGAAAGAACACGTGCGGAATATCGGTGTCGTCTTCGGCCAGCGTTCGCAGCTTTGGTGGGACGTACCCGTGATCGATTCGTTCGAACTTATTCGGGATATCTATAAAGTAGATGAAGCAGTTTACAGGAGGAACCTGGACGAGCTCGTTGAGATGCTCGACCTTGCCGAGATCATGCGTACACCCGCAAGGCAATTGAGTCTGGGACAGAGGATGCGCTGCGAGATTGCGGCTTCCCTGCTGCACGATCCTAAAATCCTTTTCCTTGACGAGCCTACGATAGGGCTTGATGCGGTGTCCAAAATCGCCGTCAGGAATTTCATCAGGCGGATAAATAATGAAAGAAAAACCACCGTCATCCTCACTACGCACGACATGCAGGATATCGAAGCGCTCACCGAAAGGATCCTGCTGATCGGCAAAGGCCGGATTTTACTCGATGGCAGCCTGTCCGAGCTCAAGAAGCGGAATTCGGAGTACAGGACGATCACCCTGGAATACAGCTGCGGGGAGTTTGAGGAAATACATGGTATAACCAAGCAGTCCCAAATCAACGGACATGCCGTATTCAGCGTCGACACAAACATTATAACGGTATCCGATGCCATCGCCCATTTATCCAAAAATGCCGATATAACCGACATTTCGGTTGTCGGAGCATCGGCTGAGGAAATGGTCGTCTCGCTTTATGAGGAGTTCAAAATATGAAGCAGTATTTGTCGCTGTTCAGGATAAGGTTCATCAATAGCCTTCAGTATAGGGCTGCGGCCTACGGCGGTATGGTTACGCAGTTCTTTTGGGGCTTTATGACTCTGCTGCTGTTCAGGGCATTTTACAAATCGGGCGCAGCTGACTTCCCGATGGAGTTTTCCCGGCTCTCGTCATACATATGGCTTCAGCAGGCATTTTTGACACTGTTCATGATATGGTATTTTGACATGGACATTTTCAACTCGATCACGAGCGGTAATGTTGCGTATGAGTTGGCGCGTCCTGTAGACCTGTACAAGATGTGGTTTACGAAAAACGTTGCAACCAGATTGTCGCGCGCTACTCTCCGGAGTTTCCCGATACTGATCGTGGCGGCACTCCTTCCAAAACCATATGGGTTCTCGTTGCCCTATAGCTTCACAAATTTCGCCATGTTCCTCATTACAGCTGTACTTGCGTTCCTGATTGTCATGGCTTTCTGTATGCTGGTGTACATATCGACATTTTACACCATGTCATCGCTCGGTGTCAGAATAGTAGCTGCAGCGCTTTCGGACTTTTTGACTGGTGGTATAATACCGCTTCCGTTTTTGCCTGACAACGTGCAACGGATAATAGGCCTGACCCCCTTTGCATCGATGCAGAACCTCCCGTTTCTAATCTACAGCGGTCACATAGCGGGAGCGGAAATGTTCAGAGGTATAATGTTGCAAGTATTCTGGCTTGCTGCGCTGGTTTTTATCGGCAGACTTTGGATGAACAGTGCTCTGAAAAGGGTCGTGATCCAGGGCGGATAATGCGGATCAATAAGCTCGCAAGTTCAGGAAAGTTAGTTATAACAGGAATAGTTGTAAATGGGCATAATCACATAATATCGCAAATGTGATAAAACAGCACGGAGATGAAGAAAAACATGCTCTACGGCAAGTACTTTTCAATACACCTCAAGAGCCAGATGCAATACAAAACATCTTTCTTCCTGACTGCGCTCGGCCAGTTCCTTACTTCCTTTTCCGTTTATCTCAGCATCTATTTTATGTTCGAGCGATTCAACCGGGTCGAAGGGTTTACGTACACCGAGGTCCTCCTGTGCTTTGCCGTGGTGCTGATGGCATTTTCCTTAGCGGAATGCTTTTTCCGCGGTTTCGATACCTTCCCAACCATAATAAGCAACGGCGAGTTTGACCGCATGATGGTGCGGCCGAGAAGCGTCATCTTCCAGGTGCTCGCATCCAAGATCGAGTTTTCGCGGATCGGCAGACTCCTGCAGGCTATAATAGTTTTTGCTTATGCCATTCCCGCAAGCGGAATCAGCTGGACTTATGACAAGATCGTTACCCTGCTATTAATGCTGATATCCGGCATCACCGTATTTTCCGGACTGTTCATCATCTACGCCTCATTTGCCTTTTTCACCATAGAGGGTCTTGAGTTCATGAACATATTCACCGACGGAGGCCGGGAGTTCGGCAGATATCCGTTGTCGATATACGGCGAGGGGGTACTGAAATTCTTTACATATGTCATCCCGACAGCCCTGTTTCAGTATTATCCGTTCCTATATCTTATCGGGCGAAGCGATAATTTGCTGTATATGTTTCTGCCCCTTGTCGGTATGCTTTTTCTGATCCCGTGCTACTGTTTCTGGCGATTTGGGCTGCGGCATTACAAATCGACAGGTTCTTAAAATATACAGGCTTTCATAAGCAATAAAGACTCAGAAATATCGATGTTCCATATGGCAACCCCCCTCGATGCGTTCAATACATCGAGGGGTTATTATTAGAAGCAACTTACTGCTTCGAGCTGAGATACTCGATCGCAACCTCAAGCGCATCGGTGTCGTAATCCGTCAAAATATCAGGCATCAGGATTCTTGGATCGGCACTTGCATCCGGCCGTAAAAACCTTTTATAGGAAATAGATACACCTATGCCGCTGTTTGGCAACTCATAATACAGAATATCACCATAACTGCTTGGTGCATTGCTGCTTGGTGTGCCGATAACCGTTCCGAGCTTTCCGTCTTTCACCCAGGTTGCCAGCATGTTTGCGGAGCTGAATGTTACGGCATTTGTAAGGACTACGAGCTCGATATCATCATTCTTTTTTGCTGTGGTCTTATCCGGATCGAATTTCTTAAACCCTTTTGCGGGCATGCTCTTGTATGTTTTATGGACCAGATCTGAATACTTTATGTAGCATCCATAGCCCGGTACTTTCATACCCATTGCTTCAAGAAGTTTTTCACACGCAGATGAGTTTCCCCCGGGATTGTCCCTGACGTCGATTATTATCTTCGAAATGCCATCTTTGATGGAGTCTTTTATTATTTTCACCTGTTTTTCGAGATTGCTGTTAACAATGCATATATTCATGTCTATATATAGAATTTCGTCATTGATCATTCGGGACTCTATATCAGACGAATTGTCAATCTCATACAAATTCCTCTTTACGAACTTTACGGATTCATTGTACGTATCATCGTTATGGCTTATGGTTATTTCGATCGCATTATCATCAATGTCGCATCCCGCCATTTCCAGTAACGTATGGCTCATGGAGTACAAGCTATTGTTCAGGTCCCTGGCGGCCTCATTTTCCGCCACGAAATACTCTCCGATCGTCGCGAAAATGCTGCCGATCGGCACCCCTCCCATATGGGTTATTTTTTTGTCCGACATCCTGCCGTCTTCGTCCAGTATGAACAGTTCATCACCAACGGCACGGCAGTTGAGGTCCAAATTCATGGTCCCACTGCTTTCCTGATTTGAACTCTTCTGGATCCTGGTATGAGCATCCTGCAAAGATGCCAGATACTTTTGAACGAGAAATTCAAATCCTTCTTTGCTGATGTCGCCGGAAGCTGAATCCAGAAGCTCTTGCTTTACAGTCTCATACCTGTAGCTGATATCATCCAGGTCAAAAGCCGGATGTGTACCTTCAACAACGGATATCAACTCCAAAGCATCATCCAGGTAGACAGACCTTTGCTCCGAATCCGGATCCACAGTAATATTATCTTGCTGTTCCTGATTGCTATGTGTAACTTGCGGAACTTCGTTTTGTCCGTCAGAGCAACCAAATTGAAGCATCAAAATAGCAATGCATAACAGTGCGAAAAGTTTCATCACCACGAAGTCCTCCTGCTAATAAAAACTTACACAATTGAAAACTTGCTAACTTGTTTTTTGTCATCCCGGCATGCCATTAATAACAGCTTTGTCACCGGCAGTATCACTAAGGATCTATGCGGCACCGCTTGTTCGTTACAAGACTTGAGCCCGGATGCGACAAAAATCCGGGCGCACCGAAGAACATAAGGTTTGGCCCACACAGGCTTACGCGCAGAGCAAAGAGCCGGTGGTGGGTGCCACCGTCATACTGCCTGTGAGCCGCAAAATCAGACCACTTCACAAGAATTTCTTCCGGGATCTTAGATGCATCAAATCGGTAATGCCCCGTGACATTGCTTCGATACAGGCAGTCCTCCTCACGCTTCGGCTGCCCGCCGTTATGAATGATATACGGATGCCCAAACCTGTTTCTTTTATCCGACACGATGCCTATATGCTTATCGTTATCAAATATTACGATATCACCGGGCTGCCATTGGCCGATATCATTGATGTCGAGCGTTAAAGGCGTCGCGTATTCGGCAAAAAACACATGCAAATTGCCGACGCGGCGGAAATCGATGTTTTTGTCCCTCCGCTTTATGTTGGGATAGGCTTCCGGCCTTGCCGCGGCATCGTTATCTATCATGTCCCGCAGGCAGTACCCCGCGTTCTTGAACGCCCTCCATATGACGTCGGTACATACGCCGATATTATCAGGTGGGTATCCGCCGTCATAATAGGACCCGTCGTATGTTGGATGATTTTCGGCATCCTTCCTTGCTCCAAGAAGGATATCGGTGTAATCATCGACGCCGTTGCCGTTAAAATCGATCTCACTGTAAACAGTCTCGATGTCGAAATCAGCTGCCGTATATGTCCTTCCCGGAAGCAGGCCATAGTGATCCGCAGCAATCACGCCTGCAGATATCAAAATAACGCCAATAATGGCAAAAACCAATAAGAATTTTCTTTTGCTCATCTTGCGATACATCTAAATACAGATCCTACAACTTCCATAAGATATTTTGATTTTCCGCAACAATAAATGCTCATATTCTCTTGACTTTTTCCTGCTTACCCCAAAGGTTGGCTGCCCCCCCTGCCTTATATAAGATTCCATCAAAGAATTTACAGCGGGATCATTTTACAGAATGTCAGTCTTGTTCTTCGTCATCATAAGAGTCATCGGGTGCGGAGACGGCGAAGAAGGGTCTCGATTCCTCTTGTTTTACCTCGCTCCGGTTTACTTTATAGAAGTTGAGGTCTCCCGGCTGGACGAACAAATCGAACGTCGTCATCCCCATCCTTCGGGATGTTGGGTAGATCTCTCTCTTCCTGCGTGCAAAGGAAGTGATGGAATCAGCGTTTCCTCGGACCGTGATCCCATACCTGCCAGGCTTTAACCCGTCGGTATACTTATACACCGCAAATGTGTCATTGTCATACACGAAAAGCGAAGCCTGACCGGGTCCGTTAAGGGTATACGGGACTACGCTTGTAAACTGTGCCCGGATCTGAGTGAGTATGTTTTCAGGCAAGTCGTAAATGTATCCGTATTCATCCGGCACTACCAGGGTTATTAGCTCTCCCTTGCCATAATTGTCACGCATCAGTATGGGGTAGTTTTCCTCACCAACGACCGCCTTTGCCAGGGCCCAGGTCGTATTATTGCGGTGCTCCAGAAGCGGAAAACTCATCTCATGGGAAGAATATTCGTCGGCACCGAACATGAATGCGCTGCCTCTGAAGCGGTTGGTGCGGAACCTGCGCCCCCTGTAACGTATTGAGGTCATATCCTCGATGCCTTTGCCGAGGGCTTCTATCATAAATCCGGAAGTAACTACCGCCTTTCCGCCATTCGATACGAAATCCTTGAGCTTATCTATGATATCCGGATCCTTATGTGCCTGTACGGTAAGGAAAATGCATTTCGCATCAGACGGGAAATCCGGCGTGTTCTCAAACGGAACACCCACCATTCCCAGGAAATCCTCCACATGGTCCTCACCCTGGGCCATGGGCGGCAGATAACACGGGACCCCTATGCAGTTTCCTGCCTTGTCCAGGAACTTGTCTATTTCCTCCAGCTGCAGTCCGAGGGGCGTCACGACCCTGTTTTTGTAAAGCGAGCCCCAGCAGAAAAGCAGCAATTCCTTTGAGCGGGCAAAAGCGGAAAGGTATGCCTGTTCAAGATAGATATCGATCGGCGAGCAGCCATACGGATCGAACCATGCCCCTCCGTTGCGCCCGGGTGCATAATTCTCCATAAGGCGGGGCAGTGAGTAGCTCAGATAACGGGGCAGGTGTTGATCGGAATATGGAGTATTCCTGGTCTCTGTCCCGGTATATATGTAATCGAAGATCTTCCTCTGCCTGTCCGGATCGTAGCCAGACTCCTGGTACGCTTCGGCCCAGTTCGGATATTTGATTATGACCTTGCAGTTCGGGTTTACGGCCTTGGCTGTTTTTACGATGATGTTTTCGCTCACGTCCGCCAGCAGCTCGGTCCGGAAATCTTCCCAGCTCCTGTTGCCTTTAGCTTCACGGCACTCATGGCATGTGCACATCGTGAAAAACCAGTCGTCTATGATGAACTCGTCGAAATATCCCGCTATGTACTTTACTTTCTCAGCCAGGTGCTCTCGCATGACCTTATTTACATAGCAATATGTGCCAGACATCCGATACTTCTCAGCATCACCGGGGCTCAGATCATTCGTAGTCGTGGTAAGGGCACCCGACACCTCAACACCCCGTTGCCTGAACACCCGGATAAGCATCTCAAGCTGCTCCGGAGGTATGGTCAAACCGTCGCGGTACGGTTCGATATATACCTTATCGCATCCGCAATACTTTTCAAACCAGTCGAGCTGGCGATTGACCGCTTTCTCCGACAGCCTGACCATGTTTTGGGCGGTGCAAAACAGCGCTATTTTGAAATTCCTGTAGCTGCTCATATTTATCCTCCCTTCAAAATTTCCTGACTTGCCTGACAACATATACATCTGTCAACGAGCCCTGGGATATTCGTTGCACAACAAACGGAAAGGCTCCTCGTCCTCCTCGATCGTGGGGAAACGGCCCATGGTTTCATAGAATCTGTTATCGGTATTGTCGTCATTGCACTGGCTGACTTCTCCGATAAGCACCGGACCATGCCCCTCTTTTGCCCAAAATGCGTGATACATGCGGGGGACAAGAGTCACACTCTCACCCGGTTTCAACTCCAGCTCGGTTCCGGCGGGTACGGTAC
>JAAYMG010000006.1 GCA_012521525.1 Clostridiales bacterium
GATTTTTTGATATCAAAAGAGTATCAAAAGAGCGTAAACTGGCTTGAATCTGGCAGCCCGTCTAAAACTCCGTTTGTCCTCAACAGCTCTATAACTGTCTTGGATACCTTCGGACACCTGCTCGAAAGCTCTTCGATCGAAAGGAATCTGCCTTTTTGCCGGGCGGAAACGATGTCTTTTGCCGCAGTCTCACCGATACCGGGGATTGCGGTAAACGGCGGCCGCAGGCTTTTCTCCCCGGGTATGAAATTCACGGCGTCCGACAGGTACAGGTCGATGCGGTCAAAAGTAAAGCCCCGCTTATAAAACTCGTAGACGACTTCGAGGGTTATCAGCATGTCCTTTTCTACGGCCTTGGCATTCGGATTGTTCTCTATCTCCCTGATTTTTCTGACCACCCTGTCGATCCCGTTCGTCATTATCTCAGCATCGAATGAGTTTGCGCGGATCGAGAAATATGCCGCGTAAAACTCCTTTGGATAGTGGACTTTATACCAGGCGATCCTGAATGCCATGATCACATATGCGACCGCATGAGCCTTCGGGAACATGTACTTGATTTTGTTGCATGACTGTATGTACCACTCAGGCACATCATGCTTCCTCATTTCTTCTTCCCACTCGGGCTTCAACCCCTTACCCTTACGGACGTTTTCCATTATCGTAAACGAAAGCTTCCTGTCGAGCCCTTTCGATATCAGGTACAACATAATGTCATCGCGGGCTGCTATGATATCCTTGAGGGTAGCCAGGCCGCTGTTGATAATGTCCTGACCGTTGTTGAGCCAGACGTCGGTACCATGGCTCAGCCCCGAAATACGGATCAGCTCGTCGAAAGTCGTAGGTTTTGTCTGCGCAAGCATTTCACGTACGAACTTCGTGCCAAACTCAGGTACCGCAAACGTTCCGGTAGAGCCGCAAATCGGGTCATTTGCAAAGCCCAGCGCTTCGGTAGACGTAAACAGGCTCATCGTCGCCCTGTCATCAAGCGGGATCTTCTGCGGATCATATCCGGTAAGATCGTAAAGCATCCTGATCATCGTGGGATCGTCATGGCCAAGCAGGTCCAGCTTCAGCAAATTTTCCTCAATCGAATGGTAATCAAAGTGCGTCGTGATTATATCCGATTCAGCGTCGTCCGCAGGATGCTGCACAGGGCAAAACTCATATATCGAGTGGTTTCTCGGAACTACTATCAGGCCTCCGGGATGCTGTCCGGTGGTCCTTTTTACTCCGACTATACCCTGCAGCAGTCGGTTCTCTTCGGCACGGGATATGACCTTCCCACGCTCCTCCATATACTTCTTAACGAAACCGTAAGCCGTTTTTTCCGCAAGCGTTCCGATAGTTCCGGCGCGAAACACCTGGCCGCTGCCGAAAAGGTGTTCCGTCTCTTTATGAGCCTTCGCCTGATATTCACCCGAGAAGTTGAGGTCTATATCAGGCTTCTTATCACCGTCAAAGCCCAAAAACGTTGCAAAAGGTATATCAAACCCGTCTTTGACGTATGGCGTCCCGCAAACCGGGCAGTTTCTGTCGGGAAGATCCGGGCCCGTTGCCGCGCCTATACCGTGGTTGAAATCACTGTGCTTGCAGTTTGGGCACCTGTAATGGGGCGGCAGCGAGTTTACTTCCGTTATTCCCGAAAAGAACGCTACAATAGACGATCCTACCGATCCCCTCGAACCGACGAGATATCCGTCCTCAAGTGACTTGGAGACAAGCTTTTGCGCGATCATATAGATGACGTCAAAGTGGTGCTTGATTATTGAATTCATCTCTGTGTCCACGCGATTGCGTACTTCCGGAGGTGGATCATCGCCGTAAAGCTGAAGTACTTTATCCTCTACAAGTCGATGCAATTCTTCAGCCGAGCCCTCGATTTCAGGCGCATAGGTGCCTTCCTTTATAGGCCTGACATAATCGCACATGTCAGCTATCTTGTTAGTGTTTTCGATAACAACTTCATATGCTTTTTCTTTTCCCAGGTACGAAAACTCTTCCAGCATTTCCTCGGTGGTCCGGAAATACAGCGGGGCCTGCCTGTCAGCATCTTCAAATCCTTTGCCCGCCATAAGTATCCTTCGGTAGACCTCGTCACGGGGTTCAAGGAAGTGCACGTCGCATGTCGCGACGACCGGCTTGTTCAGCATTTCACCAAGCTTTACGATCCTGCGATTTATCTCCTTAAGGGCTTCCCTGTCGTGGACCTTTCCTTCCAGTATCAGAAACTCATTGTTTCCCAACGGCTGGATCTCCAGGAAGTCATAGTACTCCGCGATCCTTCTGATCTCACTGTCCGGCTTGCCTGCAAGTATCGCTTTGTAAAGTTCTCCGCTTTCACATGCGCTGCCAACCAGCAAACCTTCACGCCTTCTGTCCAGCTCGCTGCGCGGTATAATGGGGTTTCTCCTGAAGTACTTCAAATGTGCCAGGCTGACCAGTTCATAGAGATTGCGCAGTCCTTCCTGGTTCCTGACAAGGAGGATCATATGGTTGGAACCGCTCAAAGCGCCCGCAGAAGATTCAACGTTTGATGCCAAATATCCGTTGATCTCCTGTATATCTTTCAGGCCATGCTTTTTCAGTCTCTCCAACAGGAATGAAAGCACATATGCTGCAGCGCCCGCATCCGCCGATGCCCTGTGATGATTGAATTTCGGTACATTCAGCGCTTCAGCGACGGTATGCAGGTCAAACTTTTTAAGTTCCGGCAGCATTGCCCGGGACATATTCCGGGTGTCGATAAATGTCGGATTGAACGGGATCGAAAACCTCCTGCAGGCAGCAGCGATAAACCCTATGTCAAAGGTTGCGTTGTGAGCGGCCAGCACTTTCCCGTCAATAAACTCCATGAAACGGGTAAGCGCATCCTTCAGCTCAGGTGCACCTGCTATCATATCATCGCTGATGCCTGTCAGCTCGGTTATCTTTTCCGGTATATGTCTCCCGGGATTTACGAAAGTGTTGAAAGTATCGATTATTTCCCCTTTCCTGAAAATGACAGCGCCGATCTCGATGATCTCGTCATTTGCCGATGAGAGGCCGGTGGTTTCGATATCAAATGCGACAAACTCACCGTCTATCATTGCCGAAGCATTGCCGTAGACAGATCGTATCCTTTCAATGTCATTGACGAAATAGGCTTCTGTTCCGTACAGGACCTTGAATTTTTCCCCATCGGACCTGCCTTTGTTGATTTTTCCGGCCGCATCCATCGCCTCCGGGAAAGCCTGTACGACTCCGTGGTCTGTTATCGCTACAGCCCTGTGCCCCCAACTTGCGGCAAGCTCAATGGCTTCCTTTGCACCGACGACGGAGTCCATATTTGACATACGGGTGTGCAAGTGGAGCTCGACACGCTTCTTCGGAGCATTATCCTCACGTTTTGGAAGAGGCTGGCCCGCTATTATACTGTTCGGCTCCATGATCAGGTCATTTTCATACTTGTTGAAGCTCAGCCTGCCATAGACCTCAACGGTCATCCCGATTTTCAGCTCATCGATAATGGGCTTGGCTTTTTCCTTTTCCATGAAGGAATTTATACGGACCGATCCGGTATAGTCAGTGATGTCGAAGCAAATTATGTAGGCATTCCTGTTTTTTATTTCCCTGTGGTTGATGGAAAAAATGACTCCTTTGACGGCAGCCATTCCTGTATCTATGCTCAGCTCAGACATCGGCATGAAAGTCATGTTAAGCTTTCTTCCCATCAGGATCTTCGGTTGGTTCGAAGTTGTCCTGCCGTCGGCTGGCGAGCCGTTCAGCTCTTTTTTTATGGAATCGTTTTTCTCTGTTTCTATCTGCTTTATCAGATCTTCAACGTCGCAGCCGTTCTTTATCGTTATCGTGATATCCCTGTCATACCACTGCCTGACAAGAGAAGTTACATGATCGGACCAGGCTTTCAGCATGTCGACGCCCCCGCGCTTCACCCTGATAAACAGAGAAAGACCGCTGATTTCGGTCTCACAGTTTTCCAAAAGCGGAGCGGCGTATGGGAATTCTCTGCTGCTTAACTCCATAGCCAGTCTGATACCTTGCGTCAGCGACGATTCGGGAAATCTGGGAACGATCTTCACCGAATTGAGCAGATAAGCCCGTTTCAGCTCCTCGCAAACATCAGCGATATCAGCATATCTGTTAGGAGAGTCAATCATCATTTCGACATTCAAAGATCGATTCTTCTGACTTACAGATACTTCGCCGACCTGAAAACCGGCAAAATGCTGCCCCACCTCGGGGAATATCACGTCAAAAGGATAGTAGGCCATTCTCGGTCTCCAATTCTATGTCTTTTTATCTCCGTAATCATCCATTGATCATATTTTACACGCTGATTCTCAGGTGCCAAAAACCCGATGCCGCAGGCGAACTGTCAAAAACTCTCAATGAGTTTCAGCAGTTCATCAAGCAGGCTGTCGTACGGAACTCTCTTGTAAGGCTCGCCTTTGAGGAAAAGCATTCCTACCCCGTTTCCTCCCGTAACACCGATATCGGCGTCACGTGATTCACCCGGGCCGTTAACCGCACAGCCCATCACCGCGATCTTGAGGTCCTTATCGATATTTTCGACGGCACTTTCAACCTGTTTTGCAAGTCCGATCAAATCTATCTGGGTTCGCCCGCACGTCGGGCAGGATACGACCTCTATACCTCCCTTTCTGAGCTGCAGCGCTTTCAAAATGGCAATTCCGACCTGGACTTCCTCTTCGGGCTTGTCCGTTAGTGAAAC